>CAYXHX010000224.1:0-4793 GCA_964464835.1 uncultured Chitinophagaceae bacterium
TAAGTAAAAAATCCTGGTAAATATTTTCAATTGAAATTACCTCGTAGGGGTTGCCAAGATTTATGCTCAATTGTGTTGCATCTTCCACGGAATGTATGCTTGAAAAAGCAGAAGGCATCAGTATTGCATGCACATTTTCCGCACCCAGTGCATCCACAGCAATAGCAAGTGCAACGGCACTATCAATACCGCCGGATGATCCAAGGATTGCTTTGGTAAAACCCATTTTAGAGAAATAATCCCTGATGCCCAATTTCAGTGCTTCATATACAAGATCTATATTTAATTCAGGTTCCAGCGATTCGGGGTCCAAAGGAATTTCAGGAAATGCCACTGCTTTTTCTAAAATTGGTAAATTTAAACAACCATTATCTTGTAATTCCAGGTATTGCAAGTCTTCAGAAAAAGTTTTCATTTCCATGCGGATATTGCTATCATTATCAGCAACAATAGATCCGCCGTCAAAGACAATTTCAGTTTGACTGCCCACGGTATTACAATAAATAATCGGCAAATGATATTTCAGCACATTGGATTTTATAATGGCTTTTCGGTCTTCTGGATGCGTATAATCAAAAGGTGATGCGCTAAGATTGATCATGATATCGGGGGATTGCAAAATCAATTGCTCCATTGGATTTACACGATAGAGAGATACTTTTCCCATATCCCAAATATCTTCGCAAATAGTGACTGCGAGCCGCTTTCCCATGAATTCAATTACTTTCCATTCAAATGCCGGTTCAAAATAACGGTATTCATCAAAGATGTCATAGTTTGGTAAAAGTGTTTTATGTACTACAGCTTTTATCTCATTTTCATACAAAAAAAATGCAGCATTAAATAATCTTTTTCCTTTTGTGGATTCATTTCTCGCAGGGCCGCCAACTAATACGCCGATTGTATCCGCATGATTTTTTATTTCATCCAAAGCATCATAGCAAGTATTGATAAAATCATCAAACTCCAAAAAGTCGAGTGGCGGATACCCGCAAATAGATAATTCGGAAAAAACAATCAGTGATGCTTTTTGCCTTTTAGCTTCTTCAATGGCATCAATAATTTTTCGTGCATTGCTTTTGCAATTGCCAATATGATAGTTTTGTTGTGCAACAGCTATTTTCATAAAGTGCAAAAATAGAAACTGTTGCCAATAAAAAATGAATTCGATTTCTTAACAAATCATTCCACCGCTTTTATTTTATTTCGCCGTATGAAAAAAATGCTTTTCGGATTGTGTATCATTTGCTTTGCAATCTCTTGTAACAATAGTTCCGCGCCAGATATTTCCGATATACAACTTTCAATTCCCTTAGAACGTTTTGATAAAGATTTTTTTGCCATAGATACCACACGCCTGGAAAATTCATTACAAAATTTGCAAAAAAAATATGGCGCATTCCTGAATGATTACTTGTACAATATCCTGGGTATTGCGCCGCAACAAGACAGTGTTTTAAAAACAATACCTCTTTTCATAAATGCCTATAAACCCATACAAGACAGCGTGGATGCGCATTTCAGGGATATTGAAAAACAATTTGCTGTAGTTGGGCGCGGATTAAAATATGTGCACTATTATTTTCCCGATTACACTTTGCCAAAAAAAATTATCACTTTTACTGGCCCTGTAGAATCCTATGGAAATGTGCTTACGTCTTCAGGCCTTGCCATTGGGCTGCAATTGTATCTTGGAAAAAATTTCCCGGCATACCATACGCAATATGTGGAAGATATTTACCCGGGCTATATTTCCCGGCGGTTTGAGCCGGAATATATTCCAGTGAACTGTATGAAAAATATAATCAATGATATGTTTGTGGATAGCAGCAACAGGTTGCCTCTTGTACAACAAATGATAGAAGCAGGCAAAAGACTATATGTGTTGGAACATTTTCTTCCCGAAACTGCAGATACGCTGATAACCGGTTATACGAAGCAACAATTGGATGGTTGTGAAAAAAATGAAAACCTTATCTGGGCGTACTTTGTACAAAATGACTTGCTTTTTGCAACCGATCCTTCCATCATCCGCGACTATATGAATGATGCCCCAAAAACGCAGGCGCTTGGTGATGCGTCCCCGGGATTTATCGGCCAATTTGTGGGGTGGAAAATTGTACAAAAATGGATGGATGAAAATACAAAAGTTTCTTTACAGGAATTAATGGAAACACCCGCTAAAAAAATCTATGACGAAGCAAAATATAAACCGAGATAAAAATAGGAATCAATTGTTCTTGAAAGGCGCGATCATTTCGAATGGGGGAATATTTGCATAAAAAGTTACATGGTTTTTCATGTTTAACATCAGGTATTGGCCATACATTTTCCCCATATCAGTTTTGAGATTACAACCGCTCATATATTGATACTTCTGCCCGGGCTCCATTACAGGTTGCTCGCCCACAACTCCCTCCCCTTCTACCTGGCTGTTTTCTCCATTGCTGTCAAAAATAAACCAATGGCGGCGAAGTAATTGAATGGTAAAATTATTCAGGTTTTCAACAGTGATACGGTAAGCAAAGGTAAATTCATTGTCCAATGCATTGCTTAGATTTTCCTGGTAAAAAACTTCCACGCTAATTTCAACGCCTTCTGATATTTTAGATACCATAACCTACATTTACAAAGTAAAGTTAATGATTCTCTTTTTTAATTCAACATAATAATTTTTTTCCGTAAGGCAAGTTTATTTCCCGGAAATTCGTCGTTATCCTACAGCATAGTTAACTTAGCAGAATGAACAAAAAATTATTTTTACTCGATGCATTTGCATTGATCTACCGCGCTTATTATGCGTTGATACGCAGCCCCCGCATTACTTCTAAGGGTATTAATACAAATGCCCAATTTGGGTTTACCAATACGCTTTTCGATTTGATCAACAAAGAAAAACCAACGCACCTTGCCGTGTGCTTTGATACATTTGCGCCTACGGAAAGGCATACTGATTTTGCAGCATATAAAGCCAATCGCCAGGAAACCCCGGAAGACCTGCTGGCTTCCATTGACCATATTAAAAAAATCATCAATGGATTTAATATTCCCGTTGTAGAATTGGATGGCTTTGAAGCGGATGATGTGATAGGGACTTTGGCATACCAGGCTGCGGATGCGGGCTATGAAGTATTTATGGTAACGCCGGATAAGGATTATGGGCAGCTCTTAACACGCGATGGAATTTTTATTTATAAACCGGGTTACCAGGGCGGCGATGTAGAAATTTTTGATGCGAAAAAAATCTGCGAAAAATGGAATATCAATAATGTACACCAAGTGATTGACATGCTTGCATTGATGGGCGACAGCGTGGACAATATCCCCGGCATTGCTGGTATCGGTGAAAAAACTGCTTCCAAATTATTGTTGGAATATCATAGTGTTGAAAATATCCTGGCAAATGCAGATAACATAAAAGGAGCGCTTGGTGAAAAGGTCCGTAATGGAAAGGAAAATGTTGAATTTCATGAAGAAAATTACAAACTGAAAGAATGGAATACACCGGAACTCGTGGAAGTGTTTACTGAACTGGAATTTAAAACACTTGGTAAACGCATACTGGGAGAGCAGTTCAGTGTTTTTCAAACAACACCATTACCGGTGCAGGCTGATTTATTTGGCAACCCTGTACACACAGAAAAAACAAAAAACATCATCCAATCTGAAAAAATTGAGATTGAGTTGAACGAAAATATTTTGCCTGAAGCCAGGAATATTTCCAATACACCTCATGAATATTTTTTAATAGATAACGATGAAAAAATAATTCAACTCATTCAAAATTTATCGAAAGAAAAAGAAATTTCATTTGATACAGAAACCACCAATATTGATGCGAACCAGGCAGAATTGGTCGGCATGAGTTTTTCATGGGAGCCCGGTAAAGCATATTATGTGCCTTTGCCTGCCGACCAGGAAAAAACAAAAACTATTCTCCAAAAATTTGAAATTCTTTTTACTGATGAAACAATCTTATGGATTGGCCAAAATTTGAAATATGACCTATTGATGCTGAAATGGTATGGCATGGATATCAAGGGAAAAATGTATGATACCATGCTGGCGCATTATGTAATAGAGCCGGAAGGCAGGCGCAACATGGATTTGCTGAGTATGCAATTTTTGCAATATGAACCGGTATCCATTACAGAATTAATTGGGAAGGGAAAAGCTCAGGGCAATATGCGCGATGTGGAAATAGAAAAAGTAAAAGAATATGCTGCAGAAGATGCCGATATTACTTTACAATTAAAAAAAGTATTTCACCCCTTGCTCAAAGAAAAAGAAGTGGAAAAAGTTTTTTATGAAGTGGAGAATCCATTGGTAAAAGTGCTGCGCGATATGGAATTTGAAGGCATAAAAATAGATGAATCATTTCTTCAAAAATATTCCATTGAACTCGAAGAGGAAGCCAAACGCAGTGAGGCGAGCGTGTTTGAACAATGTGGCGTAAAATTTAATTTATCTTCTCCCAAGCAACTCGGTGAAGTATTGTTTGATTTATTAAAATTAGATGAGAAAGCAAAGAAAACGCGTACAGGACAATATGCAACGGGCGAAGATGTTTTATTAAAATTATCTCATAAAAGCCCCGTAGTGGCTGATATCCTGGCATTTCGTGAACTGAGTAAATTGCGTTCCACGTATGTGGACGCATTACCATTAATGATCAATAAAAAAACAGGGCGGGTACATACTTCTTTTGCACAAGCCGTTGCTGTTACCGGTAGGCTAAGCAGCAACAATCCTAATTTGCAAAACATTCCCATCCGTACGGAACGGGGGAAAGA
>CAYXHX010000225.1:0-3697 GCA_964464835.1 uncultured Chitinophagaceae bacterium
CAAGTATCGCAACACTTTCGATAAGAGCATTAGCGCAGGGAAGTTATTTTATTTTGGTTGAACAAAATGGGAAAGTAACGAAGCTGAGATTCATTAAAGAATAATTGATAATTGTTTCCGCCGCGGCCTGAATGGATATTTTTTTGAAACCGGGATAGCGCATAATTCCGGTTTCAATTTTTTATATGAATATTCAATATGCATCAATCAAGGAGAACAATTTTCAAGTTGGAAAACATAAATTAATTTGTGCCCCAATTTTTGAGTTGATTCTCCGGGCATTTTACTTTTCATCGGTTATTAAATAATTTTTATCTTGCCGATAATAAATCAAAGAGACTGTACATGCCCGAATGGTTTACATCCGATTACCAGCGCCTTGCTTTATCACTTATTATTGGTGCATTAATTGGTGCAGAAAGGGAATACCGCTCAAAATCTGCCGGGCTTCGTACTATGATTTTGGTATGTGTAGGCTCTTGTCTTTTTACAATTTTATCACTTCGGATTGGTGCGGTTTCAAGTGCGGACCGTATTGCTTCAAATATTATCACGGGGATTGGTTTTTTAGGAGCCGGTGTTATTTTTAAAGAAACCAATAAAGTTACCGGCATTACTACTGCCACTACTATTTGGATGTCTGCCGCATTGGGAATGGCAGCCGGCAGCGGCTATTTTCAAATTGCCTGGATTACTACAGGCATCATTTTACTTGTATTAATTGGGTTAACGTATGTACAGCGTTGGATTGAAAATGCAAACCAGATTAGGGATTATAAAATTGTTTGTATGTACAATAAAGAAACCCTGGAACGCTATGAAACTTTATTCAATGACAATCATTTAAAAGCCATTCGTGGAAAACATACCAAAGAAGCCAATAAAATTACGGGTAATTGGCTTGTGCAGGGCTCAGGAAGAAACCATGAAAAAGTAATTGATGTGTTATTAAAAGATGATAGTATCCTCGAATTTGATTTTTAGAAACAAGGTGTTCTATAAAAATAAAATTCCATTCATTGCCTTACTTCATTTTCAGCCATTTTAAACGAAGGTTTCGGTCGAGGCAACTGAGTATTAATGTATCGCCGCTATAGGAGAATGCCCTTCGCACACTTGTATTCCAATTGCCGGGAATAGATGCAGAAATGCGGTTATGCTGTACGATATCCGCAGTATCATCAATGGTATAGTTGGCTACATACACATAATCTGAAGAAAAAGTTGCCAATGAATTTTTTAATGATGGGAGCGGCATTGTATCCATTCTTGCAGTTATTTTTTCAGGGATGATAGCGTCCATTTCATTCAGCCAGGGGAAATATTTATAGCCCGCATTGGTTATTTGTACCATCATGTGGCCGGCGCCATCATACAAAATATAGCCGGTGCCACCTTTTGCCCAATTATCCTGTTGCCAATTGCCGGCTGAATCCATATTTTGTACAATCACTAATTGGTACATGCCATCAAGCAATGCGCGGCGATCCGCATTGGGCGCGGTTTTGCACGCATTGAATACAATGAATACAGTAAATATAAAAATCAAAGAAATTTTATTTTTCGGAAATTGTTTTGAAATGAATTTCATAATTATCTGATTTGTCAGTTTTGGGTTTTTAATAATTCGATTGTAAAGTAAACATGAAATATAAAAAAAACAAAAAAGAATTATTCTATTGAAGCTGTTTCAAATTTTTAAATTTGGTAATGCACAGAATTACGGTTTGTGAAATATTGAATTGAATTACTTTTATAGCTGCGTTGAAATGTCTGGGAATCAAGATCTCATGGAAATCAATATTACATCAGGAACATCCTGTTTTTTTGATGGAAAGAAAATGTTTAGCCCGGCTTTTTTAAACCACAAAAAAAGAATTGTTATTCACCCGTTTTTGGTTTTGGAGGCATCACAGCTTTTGGTTCCGGTGGTGTTTTTTTGTCGCCCGGTTTGGGAAGTGGTTTCTTTTCCGGGTTCACTTTTTTCATACCTGTATCCGGTATAGAACTTTCAGGTGCTATATATTCAGAATTATTGTTTAATGGAATTTCCTCACCGCCATAATCGGCGGCGCTGCCATTTCCTATATCACCACCTTCTGCACCAAGGTCGGCAGGCACACTATTGATCCAATCATAGGTAACATCATTATTCAAATTGTCCGGTTTTACAAATGCCATTTTCTCATCAAAACCAAGCGTGGCATCATTCCCGGCCTTGTCATAAAAATAAGCCCAAACAGGTAATGCCAATGAAGAGCCCTGCCCGATGGCTGTGCTGTTGAATCGGATAAAACGGTCATCACATCCAGTCCATACGCCACATAAAAGTTGTGGTGTATAACCAATAAACCATGCATCACTGTTATCATTAGTGGTACCGGTTTTCCCGGCAATGTCGCCACTAACACCATAATTCCAAATACGGCGCCCAGTTCCATATTGCATTACACCTTCCATCATAGTGATGATTGAATATGCAGTAGCATCACTGATGATTTCTTTGCGTTGCGGAATATTGGACTGTAATACATTTCCCTGCCCATCTTCAATTCTTGTGATGTACATCGGCTTCACACCAAAACCTCTTCCCGGGAACATACTGAATGCCTGCATCATTTCATATAAAGAAATTTCACAGCTTCCTAAAGCAATAGAAGGGTATGGCTCAATATCTGATTGCACATTACAGGTTTTCAAAAAATCTACAAATCTTTTTGCGCCATCATTTCCCTGTGCGCCCAATTGTTTCATCACATAAGCTGTAGCGCAGTTTCTCGATAATGCGAGCGCTTCGCTCAGCGGTATGGATTGGCCGGTACAGGTAGTGGTTGTCGCCGGAACCATACCATAGCCTTTAAAATTTTGTTGCTGATCTTCTACTATTGTATTGGCTGTAAAGCCTGCATCTTCTATGGCAAGGCTATATAATAAAGGTTTAATGGTGGAGCCTACCTGCCTTTTTGTATTTATATTTACGTGGTCATATTTATATGTCTTAAAATCAATACCTCCAACCCATGCTTTTACTTCACCACTTAATGGATCCATGGCCATAAATCCGGCTTGCAACATTTGACGATGATATTTAATGGAATCATAAGGAGTCATGATTGTATCTGACGATCTGTTTGCATTCCAGGCAAATATTTTCATGGGTGTTTTTACATAAAAAGATTTTTTGATATCCTCTTCCGGGATATCTTCTTTCTTCATATTCCGCCAACGGTCGGATTGTTTCATGGCAGCTTGTAAAACGTTTTCATGATTTTTCCAAACACTGCCATTTTTGATATTGCTTTGTGCATTCAATTGCTTTTGCATGGTGCTCATGTGTTTTGCAACAGCAGCTTCTGCATACAATTGCATTCGGGGATTAATGGTCGTATAAATTTTTAATCCTTATACAAATTATAATTTTCACCATCACTTTTTTTATGTGTTTCACACCATTGTTTCATTTCCTCGCGAAGTATCATGCGGAAGTAAGGAGCAAGGCCTGTTGTTTCATCTAATTTTTTGTAATTAAGTTTAATGGGCATTTCTTTAATACTATCAGCCAATGAGGTTTGAATATATTTATTCCGCACCATTTGATCAATTACAATATTGCGCCTGTCGCGGGAGCGTGCCGGATTTATCCTTGGATTATATGTGGTAGAAGCTTTGAGCATTCCAATCAATACCGCTGCTTCTT
>CAYXHX010000225.1:3707-4785 GCA_964464835.1 uncultured Chitinophagaceae bacterium
CATACACATTATCACCAAAAGGAACGGTATTCAGGTAAACTGTAATAATCTCTTCTTTAGTAAAATTTCTTTCGAGTTTAATGGCAATGATACTTTCTTTTAATTTTTGCAACATGCGGGTAATGATATTACTGCTTACATTATCCGTGAATAAATTTTTTGCAGTCTGCATGGTAATTGTACTTGCACCACCTTCACTTCCAAGGGAGAAAACGGCGCGGCCGAGTGACCGGGGATCAATACCACTATGCTCATAAAAGCGTTCATCCTCTGTTGCTACCAATGCTTCTATAATATATTTACTGATATCTTTATATTCTACATTTACCCTGTCTTGTAAATAAAATTTACCCATCAATGTGCCATCATCTGCATATACCTGGCTGGCCATTGATGCAGAAGGATTTTGCAATTCTTCAATGCTCGGCATTTTACCCAATAAGCCCCAATCTGCAAATAGAATCAATACAATGGCTGCACAAAAGCCAATAAAAAATACACGCCAAAGTATTTTTACGGATTTTTTTATGGAATTACTTTTTGAATTTTTTGTTTGAGGCATGATCAGGGATTACAATGCAAAAAAAAACTTTTTTTTGAAGAAGCCATTTTAATTGAGGTAATGTTTTATTAAAAATTCAAATTGAATTTATTCAAATTTCCCGGGCAACACTTTTTCCAGCAATTGTTTATAACTATCCACATCTTTTGTTTCCTTCATTACATCCAAATTGTATTGGCTGATGATGGTATATTTAAATTTATCCGGTGTGAGCCATGAAATAATGCGGCTTCCGGCAACAGGCCTCGTTTTATCTACGTATGCGATGGCTTCCGATGCACCGGCAAATGGCCCGATTAATACAACGGAATAGCGGTCGTCTATTTTTTGCGTGGTTACTGTAAGTTTCTCCCGATAGAAATTAATTTGATTATATTTATTAAATGCATTCTTTGCTTCATTTATAAAAACCGGCGCTACTTTATCCAATAATATAGTTACGAATTGAGGTTGCTTTGCATCAAACTCATACGTACGTATAACAGTATTCGCTTTTTGTGAAGTATCCAATGCATT
>CAYXHX010000226.1:0-3776 GCA_964464835.1 uncultured Chitinophagaceae bacterium
ATGATGATAGTTCAAGCATTTGGCGCCGAGCAACGGGAAGAAAAAAAATTTAAAGAGATCAATGCAAAACACCGGAATGCGAATATCCGCGCCATTTTTGCATATTCCATTTTTTTTCCAATAGTAGAAATTGTACTGGCAGTTTCTATGGGATTATTGGTTTGGTGGCTTGCCGGAAAAGCCGCCAATAACCCGATTGCCAATGAAAACCTTGCCGGAAAACTCGTTGCTTTTATTTTATATTTAAACCTCATCTTCCGGCCTTTGCGGGTGATTGCTGATAAATTTAATGTATTGCAAATGGGATTGATTGCATCGGAACGCGTATTTAAAGTATTGGATAATGCGGATGAAATTCCTCCATCACCAGCCAATGCTTTGTCCGCAAAAAATATTAAAGGAAAAATAAATTTTGATCAGGTTTGTTTTGCCTATACAGATGAAAATTATGTTTTAAAAAATATCAATTTTGAAGTGAGGGCAGGGGAGACAGTAGCGCTGGTGGGGCATACAGGAAGCGGGAAAACTTCCATCATCAGTTTGCTCAACCGGATGTATCCCATTCAAAAAGGGAATATAAAAATTGATGATAAAAATATTTTGGATTACAATCTTGATTCGCTTCGCAGTAAAATTGGTGTAGTACTGCAGGATGTATTTTTATTTTCCGGGTCAATTATGGAAAACATCACATTGCGCAGTGAAAGCATTTCAAAAGAACAGGTAGTGCATGCAGCAAAATTAATTGGCGTGCATGATTTCATTATGCAGTTTCCGGGAGGCTATGATTATCATGTAATGGAGCGTGGAAATACGTTGAGTATGGGGCAGCGGCAATTGATTTCATTTATCCGTGCGCTTTTGTATAATCCCGCGATTCTAATTTTGGACGAAGCAACTTCTTCCATTGATTCTGAAAGTGAAGTATTGATTCAACATGCGATAGATACACTTATTTCCGGCAGGACTTCCATAGTGATTGCGCACCGGTTAAGTACAATCAGGAAAGCAGATAAAATTATTGTTTTGGATAAAGGCGAAATCCGTGAAAGTGGGACGCACGAAGAATTATTGGCGCAAAAAGGGATGTATGAAAAATTGTACCATATGCAGTTTGAGAATAAGGCCCAGGTAGGGACTTAATAAAAATGTTTACCAAAATTTCAAAAAGATTTTTTAAAGGCAATGAGTGGAACCAGTTTTTTTTCAATTTTTATATTTACACTTTCTTTTATTTTGATTATTGGCTGTGAAGTTGATCAGTATGTGATCAAAATATTTACCCACTTTAAGAAAAATAAAAGCTAATATAATCCCGGATAACCCGCCAATAAAAACTGAAATCAATATTTGTTTTGATGTAAGAAGATTATGGTAAAATATACTGTATAAAATAATAGAAGATAGAGGTAAGTTTATTAAAATTCCGGAAATAACACCCGGTGCATATTTCTTAAGGAAAATTGTTGCTATTATATGAGGGAAAAACACATTTGAAAATAGCATACCTGCAAACCCTGAAATTATTTTCATATAAAATTCTTCTGAAGGGAAATGGTTTTTTGTAAAAATTATTACAAAACCAACAACACTAAATAATGCAACGGCAATGGCAAATTGTCTTGTAGTAACAGGTGCATGGATGTAAGCAGGAATTGAATTAGTCCATTTCTCCATTCCAAAAATTTCTTCAAGATTATGAATGGCAAATGCAATGGGCAATATAAAAATCAAAATTTCAAATCCATTTGTCATTTACTTACAATACTTAGATTTAAAATGCTTTTTTTTAATGAACACAAAAAATTTTCTGCTTTGATCAAGCCTTTCTATCAAAGCAATTTTTTCAAACTTATGTACAAAAGTTGAAGGAAGAATAAATGCACAATTTTGTATCCTATAGTATTTTGTTTTCAATACAGATAAACCGTCATTTGAATAGTTTTGGTAATCCGTTCTTTAAATTAAAAATGTTGAGATATTCTGTTTATAAGGGTTTACTAGATATTACTTGTTAAATAATTTCTTTAATTCCAGATCACAAAGGAATGAACCATAAGCCGGTCAGTCGTTCTCAATTATCATCTATTTTTTTGAATTTTTTCAAAAATGCCGATAGATTCGAAAATCATTCATTTCAATGGTTCAGGGGCATCTTTAAATTTTTTATACTTCCCCAATAAACTGCCGATTGAATAAGTTACAGGCATGATTACATTTCTAACAAACGAAGGCAGTTCCGGCATTCCATATTCACTTTTATAGCGGACCAATAGATAAGCGGCATCAAATGCCTCCGGTCTGCCTGAACCTGATTTCTTTTGTGCAGCATATAAAGTTGACAGAAAAAATATGATGCTGTTGGCCGGTTTAATCCAACTGCTTACAATTAGTTCTTCATCACTTGCATTCCAAAACCGGTGAGGCGTGTTGCGGGGAAACACCACTTCTTGTCCTTGTGAATAGTAAACTGTATCTTTTCCTAAAATCTGGCAACCCATTTTCCCTTTCACAACAGTAATACCTTCATCCTGTTTATAATGCACATGCATGGCAGGGCCGGCACCAGGTGCACAAGTTCCTTCAATAATCACTTTGTCGCCATCCGGTTCTTTAATGATTTCTTTGAAAGTTATCTTTTCACCTTGCCCGCTTTCAATTGTATGTGGCAATACAAATTTCATTTGCTTATTATTTATCACTATTGTCCGGAAAATTTTGGCTAAAGCCCAATGAGAAAGGGTTTCCTTTTACTTGCCCCGCCTTTAAAGGCGAGGCAATGGAAGCCCTTATTCTGCAAGGGCTTTAGCCCAATATGAAAAATTTTATTCGGACAATAGTGATTATTTATAATGATAATTTATGTCAGCAACAATGCTCACTAAGTAAAAATAACGCCGGTAACTAGTTACTACTTTTTATTTTCACCTGAATAATTTTTAGTAAGGGCAAGAAGCATCAGTATAAACCCTAAAAACATAAAGGCTCCTCTTATCCAGCTTAGGTGTTGCCATGTTTGTCCACGTTCATACCATTCAGTAGCAGTGATAGTAGTGTTTTGGTTGCTTTTGAAAAACTCCATCAATTCAGGAACAAAGTAGGTGAATGTTGCCACTAAAGCCAAAATGTAAATAATCATTGCCACGCCAATTAGCTTTCGCCGGTTGTTAATTTTCCAATTTGTAATAAGTGCTAATACAGTAAAGAGAATGGTAACCGGATGAATCATTTTCCAGAAAGCTTCATCTTTAACCGGGTATGGGCCGTTGGCTAAAACACTTGATTCGGGAAGATGAGAAAGTAAGCTGGGCATAGTGGCTATATGTGAATACAGAAACGCCCCGAAAATTCCTGCCCAACAAATTATTGCAATAAATAAAAAGAGTTGACCAGTCTTTTTCATATTTTAATTTTTATTGCAAATATGAATACATGCAGACTTGAAAAATTGTATTTAAGGGACAATTTTAAAAGTATGCCCTTCGAACTTAGATTGTTACTTTGTCGTATAAATTTTACGCAATGCCAGGAAAGAAAATATAAGTCCTGTTAGTACAATAAAAGACCTTAACCAGTTCATGCTATTCCATCCAGTCCATGCTTGCCTGATGGTGTCAATGTCTGTTACTGGATTCTTAAACATGATGTCATTTCTTGGATAGAAATAAGCAAAAGTAAATACATCACCCAACACATATAACACCAATGCTATTCCTAAATAAATTCTAACAGTTGTAGAAACTTTCCAGAATAAAATCAGCGCCAGCAATCCTAAT
>CAYXHX010000226.1:3808-4773 GCA_964464835.1 uncultured Chitinophagaceae bacterium
GAGAAAAAACCCTGAAAAAGTTTCCGGGGTTTACAGTTTTAAAGTATTCCCTTGCTGTTTCAATAGATTTAGGGATATCTGTTCCCCATGATGTTGCGTCAATCATGGAATTATAGACGTTGACAAATAACAGCCCGCTTGCTAATGCAATAGATGCAAATAAAAAAAATTGTTTCATATTTCTTTTTTGAAGGCAAAGATGAAACTTGAGGAAATTGAAAAATTGTATTTAAGGGACAATTTCAAAAATATGCCCTTCGAGCCTGGCTTTTCTTTGCCTGTATTCCTTAGCCGATATTTGGCTTAAAGACTTAAATGTTTTTATGAAATGAGACTGATCATAAAAATGGCAACTATAAGCAATTTCTGTAAACGACAAATTAGTAGAATGTATGAGGTGAACAGCATGTAAATACTTTTTGTAAAGCAGTGTTCTTTCGGTATTCAGCCCGGTAAGTTCATATAGTTTCCTTGAAAGTTGTTTGGTAGAGTAGCAAAACCGGCTGGCCAGGTCATTCACCGATAAGTGGGCGTCGGTATTTGTCTTTAAAAAAATATCAAAGGCTTTCTCCCGATCTGTAAGCTGTGGAATCCTTTTCATAAGCCATTCGGTAAAAACATTTACCCTGTCATTAAAACTTTTTTGCTCTCCCAAGCGATGCCAGAGTGAATAAAAGGAAATATCAATTAACGATAAATCAATAACACAATTGGTAAATTCTGATGGATGAAAATTGAATATATGCTTTACGGATGCAGGGTTTAATATCACACCAAAAAAAGTATTCGTATGGAAAAGATTTAAATGAATAGGGTAGGTATGAAATCCCTGAACAAAGCATCTTGGAATATTTTGCGTCCGGTTGTTGATACTTACATACAAAGGCGTAGTTTCAAAACTAAAAATGATTTCAACAATGCCTTTGGGAATGATGGTTTCCTGCAATGAAGGTTCATTATGCCTG
>CAYXHX010000227.1:0-4762 GCA_964464835.1 uncultured Chitinophagaceae bacterium
TAACCGGTGGTAAAGCTTCGGGATTCAATATGCAATCCCTTTTAGATAAATATAAAAGTGGCGCTTTTGATAAAGATGGCGATGGGGATACAGATCTCCAGGATGTGATGTCCTTACTGAAAGGCAGTGGTACCGAAGGCGGTGGAATAATGGATTCTATCAAAGGATTTTTTAAATAATTTTTATTACAAAACCTAAACTATATTAAACATGAAAAAAATTATTTCATCCTTTATAATTGTATGTTTTTTAATCCTGGGCAACAACCAGGCTGATGCACAAGTAAGCATTTCACTCGGCGCCAAGGCTGGTTTAAGTATTCCCAATTTAAAATCGAAAGGGGATAATCCCTTGGATAAAGGTTGGGAATCCCGTTCAGGGTTATATGCAGGATTGATGGCGGATATAAATTTGTCAGAAAATTTTGCAATCAGTACTGAATTGAATTTCTCTTCACAAGGCGGAAAAAGAACAGGTGCACAAGCCATTCCCAATCCAAATAATCCACCAATACCGGCTTATTTATATGCCGATTTTAAAAACATTGCTGTCATCAATTATGCAGAAGTGCCATTAATGGCAACGTATAAATTTGGCTCCTCATCGAATGTACATATAGTAGTACAAGCAGGTGTATATGGTGGTTTTTTACTTCGGGCAAAAAATGTTTCAAGCGGAAACAGTATCATCTATCTTGATGAACAACTTACAATTCCTGTTACTGCAGATCCTGAAAATTTTGATCACACTACCAATATTAAAGATGATATCAAATCTTTCAATTATGGTATCCAGGGCGGAGCAGGTGTATCATTTGATTTGCCATCCGGTTCCCTACGTATTATGGCAGGAGGCAACTATGGCCTCACTACCATTCAAAAAGACCAGGCAAATGGAAATGACCATACAGGAGCGCTCACCTTAACGGTTGGCTATTTGTTTAATCTTTAATTGTCACTTTTTCAGTGTTTCAAATTTTGCACATTTGTATAATTATTTTCAGACCGAAACGCTTCCCAAGAAATTCACTACTTTTTTCTTTGGATAGCAAATTAATTTTTGTCATGAAAGTGTAAAATAAGTCTCAACTATTTAAATAAGAATTTTCATCAAGAAAGCCCGAAATGCTGAATTACCTAGCCTTCCGGGCTTTCATTGCATCATTTTTGAAAAAATAAGCAGTCATTAGCATTCTATATCTTTTACCATTCTATTTAGAAAAGATTCCTGAATTTTGTTCTTGCAAATGCAGGTTGATTTTTGTAGGAAACTCATTAACAATTTATTTAAATTATTTGGCATTTCCTTTGAGATATTCATAAACAATAAAGAAATAAAATTTTAAAAAAAGATATTAAATTTTCTCATAAGCAGTTAGTTTTGGTTGCGGCCCCTGTTTCTACAGGGGCTTATTTTTTTCGCATTACATACAATCCAACAAATAAGCCTACGAGCGTACCGGCAATATCAGCCAATATATCAGTAGCATCAAAGCTTCTTTCCGATGCGAAAAATTTTTGAATAAATTCCATCCCAATGCCATAAAAAATGCAAATAAGTGTGCTGTAGATAAAAATTTTTCTGGAAAAAACATTTCGTTTCATCAAGCCCCAAATACATAAAAAGTTCAATATACCAAACAACCCGATGTGCACCCATTTATCAAAATAAATCATAGCAAGGAATGGATTCTTGGGAAGGTCGCTGCCAGGAATGATTAAAAGTATTGTAGTAAAAATAAACCAACCAATTGCCGGAAGAAAATTTTTAAACCAACGCATTTTTTTTGGCGCAAAAGTAAATCAATTGATTCTCCTGCTACTACATTTTTAGTTAGCCAAATTTTATTTATTATTCACAAATGATATTTCATTATTCATTCAAACTAAAATTTTTTAAGTATATTGCCCTTTCCCCCACCTGAAGAAAGATTTCTATTTCTTACCAATAAAATCATTTTATGAATCAAGATTTGTTGATGCAAATACTGTCACAAGTATCTGTCGAATTTGAAACAAGCGGGGCACAAAGCCAGGTAAATCAACTCAAAGAAAAATTAGCTGCTGCAATTTTTACGAATCAACCGGTAGAAACAGCAAGCCATGATTTCCTCTTTGAAAAAATTCAGCAACCAGTTTCTGAAAAATTGAAAAAGGAAACCGAGTTGTCTTTACAAAAATTATTCGTTCAACAAGGATCTGAAAAAGAAATTCCTGCAATTCGAGTCTTTCGAAGAGAAGTACCTTTTCATAGCAGCCAATTGAAAAGTAGTGCACCAGAATGGGCAAGAGGCGCTTCCATTTCAGAAACCATCGGGCCAATTAAGGGCACACATGGAAGGCCTATTTGGTTTGATATTTATACAATTGAAAAGGGTGTAAAAATTTACCTGCAAGGTGCAGGACAACCTGCATTGATTGTTTCATTAAATATTCCTATCATTTCTCCAATTAATCATGTTTCCAATAAATTTTCAATCCCTGCAAGTAGCGCCTGGATAAATGCTGCACTTTTTGCAAATACAGCTCCTGATAATGAATTCATGGGATTAAAAGTGAAAAGCGGGTCCATTTCATTTTCACAACCTGTAAGTTTACAAAATGATATCATTCAAGTTCCACCCGGAACAACAGTTACTGTCGAATTATTGCTGACTCCACAAATTGCCTCAGGTGATGCCCCTGGAAATATTGGGATTGATGCAAAAAATGCAGCAATAAAATTACCCGAAAAACTATCTTTTTCATTCAGTCATTCCGGTACTCAAATTACGAATGCCGGAGATGCAGCCTGGAAATTATATGGGCAGGATGATGTATTTACTTTTAATCAAAATGCACCGTTTTATTTAACACAATTTAATAGGGTATTCATTCCTTATAACATTAATTCAACTGAATTTGAAATCAATTCAGCATCTGAAGTACTTCCAATCAAAGGCAAAGCCAATATCAGCCAGGCAGCCTGGAGCTTATCTTGTGCGCAACTGGATATCAACAATCCGCTGGAAGCCAATGGCGCCGGGGCTTTAATGGTTAATCTCAAAAACGGAATTGAAGTTCGCTGGAAAGGTTTAACCGATGTCAATCACAAAAATGAAAATTGGATTCAATTACGTGCTCCATGGCTTTTAGCAGAACCCGGAAGAATATCTATTACGGATGCTGATGCAAATGGAAACCTGTCTAAACAGGAATTCAATTTATGGAAAAATAAAAAAGAAGAATGGAATAGGTTGAATCTCGATTTTACCAATCATTTTTTATTTTTCTATAACAGTATTCAAACCGGCAATGAATCATTGATGGCTTTTACAGATTGCTATGGTGTGATTGATAAACCCGTTGATGTAGCAGGTGTGCCATTTGAATTGAAAAGTAAAGCCACATTTTTTATCCTCAGTTTTTCTAAGGATAAGAATATGGTGATGTTGTACGATAATAATTTACTCGCTGACAACTACACAGTTCCCGGCGCTCCCGTGGTATTTAAACCAAAAGCAATCGGGCTAAATAATGCATTGCTTACTGTATCACCTATTGCCGGGTTTTTGTTGTATGGAGAAATGGATAGCCCGGAAATATTATCCAAAACAATCATCATATTTTCTTTTGGATTAATAAATTACCTGCCTACATTACCTGATCCATATGCAAGCAATTTCGAACTTGCAAGAAAAAGATATGTTCGTGGAAATGATAAGTACAAATATTATTATGAACAAAATGCAATCACGAAACTTTTAGTGGCATTGCTGCAATGGGAAAAAGATCATGTACCGGATGTTGCATTTATTTGGGGAGATATTGCAGGAGGTTTACAAAAAAATATGGAAGTGTTCAATACAGAAAATGGTGGAGAACATTCATCTCAGGCTCCTACAGCAAATACCACTCTGCAACCCACACAACTTACTTTTAATTTAAAACAAAACATAGCGAATGCTGAAATCAATAAAAATTTACAGGCAAAGCGGTTGCAGCAATTAAAAGTAGCTAATTATGAAAATGCTGGTTATACAACAGAACAGTTTGCAATGAATATGCAAGCCTCAACCAATCAACCACCACCGAGGCTTAATCAAACATCTATTTTTAATTTATTGGATGTAAGTACCAATGCAGACCTGCTCGGCGTAAGCCTTGGTTTTGCTGATGAAAGGATAATTTTTGGCGACCGGTTTAAAATTGAAACATCAAATGATAATGAAAATCCATTCGCACTTGAAGGAATGGACGTAGTAGCAACAAGCCGTTTTGTAAGAATTTTTACAGTTGGGAACCCTTGTTCAATATTCCTGCTCCCGATATCAATAATCCGCCAACACCCTGGGATCCACCACTTGGCCTTTTGAAATTTGATAATGATGGAACCCCGGTAATTATTGGTAATACAGGAAAGGATCCGGTTGCCATTGCACCTATTCCGGCAACGAAAGAACTGACAGAAAAATATCCAACTAATAAAGATTTCAAAGCATGGAGCATGTTTACATTACCAAATGGCATGTATTCAATTGGCCGGTATGATCAGGAAAATAAATATTATCCTTCCCCGAATAATTTAGGTGCAAAAATTGAATTACTGAAAGCAGCATTTGCAAATGGAACCCAAGCCGGCTGGCAAATCATCACTCGTGCCGGGAAAAACCCGAATGAAGAAAATACAGTTTTTGAAGGGCTCACATTTCAACAAACTAATGTGCACCATATTTTCATCAATGGTTCATGGAGTATCCTGGGGAAAACACCAACCGAAATTT
>CAYXHX010000228.1:0-772 GCA_964464835.1 uncultured Chitinophagaceae bacterium
CCATTCATGCGCGGGCAAATGCCTTTGCAGGTTGTAAAGAAAAAATTGACAACGCAAACTTTCCCCATCATATCTTTTTGGGTAAAAGGCTGCCCGTTTTCATTGATGAATGTAAAGGGTTTTACATACCCGAGTACAGGCGCTTTCGCCTTCCAGTTGTCGGTCCCGGCAAATACAGCGATAAAGAAAATCACCACAATGGCGCTGAAAAAAAGGATATATTGAAGTGGTTTATTTTTTTTCATATTAAAAAATCTTGTATGCAAAATTACACCTTTCAGTTGCCTGAAATGTGTGCTGAAATGATAAAATTTAAGATTTTATATTTTTGCAACAAAGTTGCAAAGGTATATCTTTGCGTGAATGGCAGTGAAAAAAGTATTATTGAAAGTCAATTGGGATGCGCTTGGTATCAGTGCATCCTTGGCTTGTGCTATTCATTGCGCACTGCTACCATTGTTTCTTACATCATTGCCTTTATTTGGAATAAACATTATTGAAAACATGCAATTTGAACTTTTTATGATAGCCCTTGCATTTGGAATCGGCTCATTTTCTTTGTATCATGGCTGGAAAAAACACCATCATCATATTTGGCCATTCATTTTTTTTTCAACAGGCATGCTGTGTTTATTTGCCAAACAAATATGGCATGAGTACCAGTTATGGTTTCTGATACCTGCTGTAATCCTGATTGTTGGCGCACATTTTTATAATTATCGTTTATGCCGTGCTGCAAAACATTGTCATGCAGCAGATTGCAATCATTAAT
>CAYXHX010000228.1:782-4756 GCA_964464835.1 uncultured Chitinophagaceae bacterium
CACTTCCATCCTTTTCATCTTTCAGTATAATTCCTGCATTGGATAACTCATTGCGTATCCTGTCACTCGTTACAAAATCCTTTTTTTCTTTTGCTGCTTTTCGCAAATCAATTAATACACGAAGTACATCATCGAGTTTGCCATCACTTGCAATGCCCGGGTTTTGAAGGCCAAAAATATCTTCAATAAAAGTTTTGAAAAGTGATTTAAAACGATCAAATGTTGCTGTATCAAGACTGCCTGTAGAAATAGTTTTAACTTTCATTGAATTGATTATAGGTACGAGCTCAAACATATTGGCCAAAACTTTTGCAGAATTGAAATCATCATCCATGAATGCTTCAAAACCATCCAGCAAAGTATTTATTTTTTCATCTAATTTTTCATCCTTTTTTAAACCAGTTTCATGTTGCGTCAGGGTTTGTAAAATGATGAATGCATCCCATAAACGGCGCAAACCTTTTTCTGCTGCGATCAATGCTTCATTGCTAAAATCAAATGTGCTCCTGTAATGCGTTTGTAAAATGGCAAATCGAATGATCATTGGGTGGTATGCTTTTTCCAATAATGGATGATCACCGGAAAAAAGTTGTGTGAGCGTAATTACATTATTATAACTCTTGCCCATTTTTTTACCATTGATGGTGATCATATTATTATGCATCCAATATTTCACCGGCGCTATATGATTGCAAATTGTGCTCTGCGCAATTTCGCTTTCATGGTGTGGGAATAAAAGGTCCATACCGCCACCATGAATATCAAATTGTTTTCCCAAATATTTTGTAGCCATTGCAGAGCATTCAATGTGCCAACCTGGGAAACCTTCTCCCCACGGGCTTTTCCATCGCATCAAGTGTTTTGGCGGGGCATTTTTCCAAAGGGCAAAATCTGCTTTATCTTTTTTTTCATCCTGCCCTTCGAGCACGCGTGTTGTTTCCAGTAAGTCTTCGGGAATGCGCCCGCTTAGTTTACCATAATCATATTTTTCCGCATATTTTTTTACATCAAAATAGACAGAGCCATTTACTTCATACGCATAACCTTTTTTTATAAGATCTTCTATCATGGCAATCTGTTCAATGATATGCCCGGTGGCTGTAGGTTCAATGGATGGCGGAAGGCAATTAAATTGTTGCATGGCCCAGTGGTACAGGTTGGTATATTTTTGTACCAATTCCATGGGTTCTGTTTTTTCTATGGCAGCCCGTGTATTAATTTTATCAATCGCTTCCCGGCCCTCTTCTTCAAAATGCCCGGCATCCGTGATGTTCCGGACATAGCGGGTTTTATAGCCTTTGTATTGCAAATACCTGTACACCACATCAAATGTAATATAAGGGCGTGCATGGCCAAGATGGCTTTCACCACTCACTGTTGGGCCACACACATACATACCTGCATAGCCTGGAACGAGTGATTCAAAAGTTTCTTTTTTCCTGGATAAGGAATTATATATTTTTAAAGGCATATTTTTTTCTAAAAAATGTATTAGAATAAAGTGTAAAAATGTGAATGGCAAATATACGATAGCTGCATCAGCAGCAGTTGCAGGAGTAACGGAATAAATAAAAGATGCGTTTCATTTTTCGAAGATAATCATTTTTTTAATTGCACATCAGCAATGAGCATGGAATGATCACTCAAGCCCTGGTCGCTCATGTCAAATTGTTTTACCTCGAAGGAATTATCCGGGAAGATATAATCTATTCGCAGTGCGGGAGCAAGCGATAAATAGCTACTGCCAATGCCAAAATCTGCTTTCAAAAATGCATCCTGCCTATTCCCTCTTGCATGAAAGTACGTAAATGAATTGGGCACATCATTAAAATCACCGCAAATGATGGATGGATATGGGCTTTGATCAATTAATTGACGAACTGTTCCTGCTTGAATTGCTCTTTTAATAAATGCGGCTTTCATTTTTTGAATAATATTTTTTGACGCTTCCAATGCTTCGTCTGATTGATCTTTAATCTTTTCAATATCACCATAATCTGAAGGTGTAAATTTATAGGATTGCAAATGCGTGGTAAAAATGCGAATCGTATCGCCATCTTTTAAAATATCTGTATAAATAATACTTTCAGCTATATTTTTGGGATACGCAGTTTTGCCGGAATCTATAATTGGATATTTCGAAAAAATAATGCAGCCCGATGCATAGGTGTTTGACCTATTGGTATAATCCCTGGAAAAATAATAATAGGGATATTTACCTGAAAATAAGCCAATATTATCCGATTCCGATTTTCCTTTGAATGAATGATTAAATTCCTGCAGGCAAATAATATCCGCATCATACTTTAAAATGGCTCCTGCAATTTCTGTACGGTTATGTTTTCTTTTATCCGTATTATTACTCAGGCCATACATGCTGCTGACATTCCAATCCACTATACGTAATGAACTGTCGGCAAGTTTATCTGTAAATCCTTTTGAAGGATGCCAGGCAAATAAAACTATCATTTGCTTTGTTCCAATCAATAAAGTGATTACCGGGATGAGGACCAATACAGGTTTTACAATCAGCCAGAATAATATTGAAAATAAAATGATGATGATAAAATAGGGGACACATAATGAAAAGAAACCTATTGGCCACCACCGAGCCGGGCTAACAACCGGTGACAGGCATGCAATTAAAAATAAAACACAGACCACTAAATTGAGGCCTATGAAAAAGCGCTTGAAAAATTTTCTTACAGCAGATGCCATACGTAAAAATACGAAATGAAAATAATATCATTTTCGCCAGGTAACATCACTAATCACCGGGTAATGATCTGATAACTTTTCTTTGCCTACTTCACTTTGAATGACCTTCATATTGTTGTTGATAAAGCAAAAATCAATTCTCAAGGTATATAATAATTTATAGAATGTAACTCCAAGCCAGGAGCCTTTTTGCAGGAAGGCATCCTGCATATCATTTTTCAAATACCGGTATTCATAGGTGCAGGCAGTGGCATTCATATCGCCGCAATAAATAAGGGGATAAGGACTTGCATCCATTTGCTGCCTGATCATCTTTGCTTCTCTTAAATGAATTAAACTCGTTTCCCGGATCTTTTCCTGTACAGAAGATTTTCTATGATAGGTAATTGTATAAATATTGTTATTGCCATTTGTATCCGTGTACAAATTATAGGATGCAAGATGTGCTGTAAAAATACGTACCGGTTTTTGATTGAAATTCAATGATGCATAAATCATAAATTCCTGTTTGCCTACATCACTATCCATTAACTTCAAACGGCCACTATCAATCAAGGGGTATTTACTGTAAATGGCAGTACCACCATAGGCCGCAAATTTGCGCTTGCTTTCTACAAACTTTTCATTGGATGCATAGGAATATGGATATCCTGCAGCTTTTAAATCATTGCGGATGGACCTGCGTTTTTTGGTATTTTCATAATCCAAATATTCCTGGAAACAAATCACATCCGGATTATAATCCAGTATTAATTGCAACATTTCTGAACGGTTGGTTTTATACCCATCTTTGTCTTTATGTTTCAATAAATAACTGTCAAAGCTTTGTACATTCCATGTCATGATGCGGAGTGTGGAACTGTCTTTTATTTTAGTAAAAGTTGTTGGCACATTCAAAGCTATTGTATGCACGAGATTATAAGACCCGGCACATAATATGATAAATAAAACAACTCCCCATTTTTTCCAGGTAATGAAAACGGCAATACAAAGCAATACGCCTATTACAAATAAATAGGGGAATGCCAAAGCGAATATGCTTGTATAAGAAAAAACTTCAGGAGATAGGTAAGCAGAAAAGGATGCAATCAAATACAATACACAAAAAATAGCAATTGCGATGATTAAACTGATCTTTAGGAATTTTTTCATCCTGATGGGGAATATTTTATAAGTCTTGCTGACTTGCTTTATTCAAAAAATCTCTTTCTGCTTCAGTCAGCGAATCAAGGCCCTTTTGATTTATTTTATCTAAA
>CAYXHX010000229.1:0-1814 GCA_964464835.1 uncultured Chitinophagaceae bacterium
CAGTGCAGGGAAAGGTTTGAGTATTGAAATCATAAAATTGGAAAGCGTTTTGTTCCCAAAAAATACCTGCAGCCTTCTTCCTGTTTTCAACCGGTTTGAAAATATTTGACTCCATTGAAATTCATAATTTTTTTCCAGTTCTCTACGGCTTATTCGTTTATTCAAAAAATCCAAGACCAGGGTGGAAGCAATTTTAGCGCTGTGTAATGCCATGCTCATGCCATTTCCACATAAAGGCGTTATCAATCCGGCTGCATCACCGGTTAATAAAACATGATTTTCTACCTGGCTTTTCTTATCAAAACTTATTTGAGATATAACAACGGGTTGTGCATGGATAAAACGGCTGTTTTCAAATATTGATTTTAGGTGTGGATTCCTGTATAATATATGCTGTTCCATTTTTCGGATATCGCCATTCCATTTTTTCAAGTTTTCGCTTATTGTTAAATAACAGAGATTGTATAAATCATTTTCAATTTTCGACAAACCGCAATATCCATTTTCAAAATTGTATAAGGCAATTGTATCACAGGGAAAATTTGTATTGATGTGGTATTTGATGCCAATATAATTGCGTCTTTTTTTCTTTCCTTTCATTATAAAATATCTTTTCCATTTCAAATCTATATTACTTCTTTTACCGAATGCGCCTATTGCAATGGTTGATTGAATCATTTGCTGATCACCTGTGAAAATCGAAAAAAGATCATTTTCAAATTTTATATCCTGGGCTTTAACCTGTTGCTTCACCAATACGCCTGAACGAACAGCTTCCTGCATCAACAGGTCATCCAGTAAGTACCGGCTGATGCCAATACCGCCAGGTTGTAAATCCTGTTTCAATATTTTACCATTTGGTGCACTTACAATTAATTTTGAAATTCGGGGCATATTAGAAATAATTGTACAAATGCCCAATGTTTTTAAAAATTCAACTGATTCCTCACTAATATATTCTCCACAAACTTTATGATGTGGATATTTTTCTTTCTCCAATAAAATAACAGAATAACCCGCACGGGCTACCAGGATTGAAAATGATAAACCTGCAAGGCCGCCACCGATGACGGCCGCATCATACACAATTTTGCGGCTCATATAAGATCATTTTTTTCACAGAATACCAACCATCGGAAAGCCCATTGCCACTGAATTGTAAAGCCATGAATCCCTGCTTTTGAAAAAATATTTTCCCAATCTTTTTTCGAAAAGCTACGGGCTACAGAAAGACAAGCATCATTCTTCACAAGATAGGATTTACTGAATGCAGCAGTAATCCATTTGATTAAATAATATGCAATTGCATTCCTGTGTAAATCATTGATAAAAAAACCTTTGGTACTATTTTGATGCATCCATTGAAGCATGTAAACCAATTGTTCATCGGTGAAATGATGACAGAATAATGAATTGAAAATAATTGTTGGCTGTGTATCAAAATTTACTTTTTTATAATCCGAACAAATCCATTCACAAGGCAATGCAGGATATTTAGTACGTGCATATTCTATGCAGGAATTTTTGATGTCTATGCCTATAAAATTTGCATCAACTTGTTTGTTTTTGAAAATCCTATCTATCGCAAAAAGATTATCACCGCCGCCACAGCCAATTTCACAGATCGTAATTTTGTGTTGATTTTTTAAAAAATGAGCAACCCCTTTCAACGTAATGGAATGCCCACCCAGCATGGTATTGATTACATTCAATTCTTCTAAGGTTTGTGCCATATCCGCGAAAGGAATGTTTTCCCCATCCATTAATTCTTTTTGATAGCTCCTGTTTTTCAGATCAATCATAAGCTGCAATAA
>CAYXHX010000229.1:1824-4622 GCA_964464835.1 uncultured Chitinophagaceae bacterium
GGGCCAAATGCTGCACCAAATATTTTTTCTTTTTTTCCTGAATGCATTTCATTCATTATTTGTTGCAACACATATAATATGGTAGGTGATGACATGTTTCCAAAATTTTTCAGCACATCATAACTTTCATTTAATTGATTTCTATCTAGGCCAAGGCTTTGTTGAGCAGCCTCCAGGATTTTTCTGCCACCCGGGTGAATACACCAGCGGGTTATTTCTTTCTTATCGAGGTTTGCTTCCTGCAAAGCCGTATTCAACAAATCATCAAAATGATTTTTAATTAATTTAGGTATATAGCTGCTCAAAGTCATTTGGAAACCGGTTGAAGAAAGCGCCCATGCCATATCTTTTTTTCCGGGATACACTACCGTTGAATAGAAATGATTAATGAACAATCCATTTTCAGTTTCATCACCTATGACAAGTGCAGCAGCAGCGCCATCTGCAAATAACATACTGCTTGTGAGGTTATCCAATGTTTTTTCTTTTTGAAAATGCAGGGTGCAGAGTTCCACGCAAACGATCATTACCCGCGCGTGTTTATCCGTTTTACAAAATGCATCTGCAATTTTTAATGCATGAATTGCCGCATAGCATCCCATAAAATTGATAGAAGTGCGAAATGTGGATGGTGGCAAATTCAATAATTGCATTAATTCAATATCAAGCCCAGGCGCACTCATACCAGTACAACTCACGGTGATTAAATGAGTAATATTTTTTTCTTTTGTTTTTGCAAGGCAATTTTTTATTGCTTCATAAGCAAGTGTGCCAGCGTTTTTATTATACCAATCCATTCTTTTTTCAAGATTAGGGAATGGTTCAAGGCCTTTCGTTGCAGGATAAAATTCCCAATTGCTTTTTTCAAATTGATAATCCGGGATAACTGAATAGCGCGTTTCGATGCCACCCTGGTGATACATAAATTTTAATTTCCGTTTTTCATCATTGTCTAATTCGTATGCTTCCTGCATAAATTCAAGGATTTTATCCTGCCTATTTTTATACATAGGCAATGCTGTTCCAATAGAAATAATTTTACTCAATGTGATTCCAAATTAACAGGGTTATGAATGCCAAATTTGTACAAATGGATGCAATCCAGTTCATACGCATGGTATTATTAAAATTGGCGGATTCTTTGTTTTTCAACACCATCAAAAACCATTTCAGAAAATAAACGACAATGGGAATAAAAAAGATGCCAACCGCATAGAACTTCACCAACTCTTTTTTTAAAATAAATAATTGTGCCATGCATATAAACGCCGCAATGTAGATAACACTGCAAAAAATAAAAGTACCTGTATAACCAAGCTTATAACTAATGGTTTCAACACCATCATCCAAATCCTGCTGATGCTGATATATTTGTGTCAATGGGTAAAAACCTCCAATGAGGAAAGCACTCACCAGTATCCCGAGATACGGAATGGGTTGTGTGGAAGAATTGCTACAACCATAAAATACCAATGCGAAAGTAAATGCGCCCTGGAAAATAATCACTGTAAGATAACTGATGACAGGGAATTTTTTTAAACGAATACCCCGGTAACTATATGCTTTGGAAGCGGCAATATAGATCAATAACGAACATGCAAATACCGGGCTGATAAAAAGCCCTAACAGGCATGCTGCAACATCCATTAAAATGGTGAGTTGAAAAAGTGATTGCGATGGTGGTGGCGGTTTTTCCAATCCCCCAATACTTGCGGTATCGCGGTCCATATAACTGTTGTAGCCATTACTGGCCGGGTATATCAGCAAATGCAAAATAAAAAATACGCAGATGGAATTGGTTATATTGATTTCATGCACTTGAGATAATGCAAAAAAATACAATGGTGAAAGAAAAAAAGAAAATGGAATACGTAAGAGCCGGATAGTATTTCGGGTCAGCATACGGATCAATTATTCATCAATCTACAAAAATTATTTCAGGAATGAACAAAAGATTGAATAAATATTTTCAGCCTGCTGTATTGGCGATACAGGTTTATTTTTTAAACATTAATCCTTTTTCTTTTAATGCTGCATTAAAAATGGGGATCGCTGTTTTTCCTATACCGTGTAATTGGAGAATTTCATCTTCAGTAAATGCGGATAATTTTTTCAATGTATTGATACCGGCATTGTGTAAAGCGCGTTGTACCGGTGCGGATATTTTTCCTTTTATAAAATAATTTTTTTCATTGATTCTTTTCATCCTGAATTGTACAATTCTCCTGATCAATGAAAATGGCAAAGGCTCATCCAGCCTGAATTGGACAGATCCTTTTCCCTGCTTGAATTTAGATAATTCTTTTTCAAAAGCAGCATGCCCGGAAGGTGTTGCATATAACCCGATATGATTTTTATACCCCGCAAAATATATCAATATATTGCCATTTATTTTATACGCCGGCATTCCATAACTGATTAATTCATCAGCTTCCGGTGCTGCTTTTAAAACAGTTTGCCTGATTGCTTGTAAATTTTTTTGCACATGTTCAGGAAATTTTTTGATATACGCATCAACTTCTTTCGACATTTAATATTTCATTTTAAAAAGTTATGAATTCCCTGCTCACTTTATTGCTTCAATACATTTATTTTATTAGGATAAAAATTTTCATTCCTTATCCAAAATTACTAGATGCCTTTTAAAATTTGGTTTGAAGACTTATATAAAATTATTCATTCCTTCGATACTAATAATCAAACTTAATAAATTATACAGCTCAAAAGTTCCCTAAAAAAATTTCACGTAAATAATAAGTTATTACAACATTCTACCAATAAATATAAATTGAGTAAAA
>CAYXHX010000230.1:0-1025 GCA_964464835.1 uncultured Chitinophagaceae bacterium
CTATTAAAGAAAAACTGAATAATACGGGTATTGATTTTGAAATTTTCGGCCGTGCAAAAAGTATCCATTCCATTTGGAATAAGATCAAAAAAAAGAATGTGAGTTTTGAAGAAGTCTATGATCTTTTCGCCATCCGCATTATTATTAATTCCGCTTCTGATAAAGAAAAAGAAGATTGCTGGAAAGTATATTCTTTTATTACTGATGAATACAATCCTTCACCGGAGCGGCTTCGCGATTGGTTGAGCAATCCTAAAAGCAATGGTTATGAAGCTTTGCATACCACTGTAATGGGGCCGCAGGGAAAATGGGTGGAAGTACAGATACGCAGTAAAAGAATGAATGAAATTGCTGAAAAAGGTTTGGCCGCGCATTACAAATACAAAGAAGGCTCGGGAAATGAAGACAGGTTTGATAAATGGTTTGCACAAATCCGCGATGCCATTTCCAACCAGGAAACAGATGGCATTGATTTTTTACAAGATTTTAAAGTAAGTTTTTTAGGAGAAGAAATTTATGTTTACACACCAAAAGGCGAAGTGAAAATGTTGCCGACAGGATCTACAGCGCTTGACTTTGCATTTTCCATACATACCGCAGTCGGCAGTAAATGCATTGGCGCAAAAGTCAATCACAAGCTCGTTCCCATCAGCCATAAATTACGCAGTGGCGATCAAATAGAAATCATTACCAGCAACAAGCAAAAACCCAATGAAGATTGGCTTGGCTTTGTGGTAACTGCAAAAGCCCGAAGTAAAATCAAAGATTCTTTAAAAGAAGAGAAACGGAAAATTGCCGAAGACGGAAAATACATTTTGCAAAAAAAACTGGAAGGGCTTGGGGCTGCGTTTAACCAGCATAATATAGATGAATTGGTAAGCTATTATAAAGTAGTATCACAGCTTGACTTGTTTTACAATATTGCCGTAAAAGCCAATGACCTGAAAGACCTGAAAAATTTTCATATTCTCGGCGATAAATTAGAAATGCCGCGTGTGGTGAAAATTCCGGAAGTAAAAACCGAG
>CAYXHX010000230.1:1035-3214 GCA_964464835.1 uncultured Chitinophagaceae bacterium
ATTATTTTTGGAGAAAGCAGCGATAAAATAAAATACACGCTCGCACTGTGTTGCAATCCCATTCCGGGCGATAGTGTTTTTGGCTTTGTTACCACCGGGAAAGGCCTTAGTATTCATCGAACCAATTGCCCGAATGCAGCACAGTTAATGGCGAATTATGGCCACCGTATCGTTAAAACAAAATGGGCTAAAAATAAGGAAATATCTTTCCTTACAGGGTTGAAAATTATTGGCCTGGATGATGTAGGCGTTGTCAATAAAATTTCCAATGTAATTAGTGGTGAAATGAAAATAAATATTGCTGCACTTACAATCGAATCAATGGAAGGCCTTTTTGAAGGAACCATAAAAATATTTGTCCATGACAAGGAAGAATTGGATGCATTGGTGGAGCAACTACTTAAATTAAATGGCATCCAATCTGTCAAAAGATTTGATACCGATGAAATTGAAAAATAAAAATTTCTCTTACCCAAAATTTAAAAACAAACATTGTATGAAAAAAATGAAACCCATTATTTTTTCTCTCCTGGTTATATTCCTGTTTCAAAATGCCTTTTCCCAGGAAGGCAGTATATCTCCATTTGATACCACTATTTATGGCAAAAATGATAAAGTGGGAAAATACTTAAAAACGCGTGGATTCAATATGTATTATGAAGAATATGGCAGTGGCGATCCACTTTTAATTATTCATGGAAATGGTGGTTCTATCAATAATTTTTTATACCAAATCCCCTATTTTTCCAAAAATTATCGTGTCATACTTGCAGACAGCAGGGCACAGGGAAAATCATACGACTTTAGCGATTCATTGAGTTATGAAATGATGTCCGATGACCTGAATGCATTGCTCGATAGCCTGCATATTGATTCCTGTAATGTGATTGGCTGGAGTGACGGTGGCATCAATGGTTTACTGCTTGCTATCCGCCACCCGGACAAAGTAAAAAAATTGGCTATCACCGGTGCAAACCTTGAACCGGACACTAGTGCTGTTGACCCATTCGTATGGCGCTGGGCGCAAAATGAATATGATACCGTAAAAAATATGCAACAAAATGCTTTAACAAAAAATGCGCTTAAACTCATGAACCTTTTGACGCATGAACCACATATACCGGTTGCTGATTTAGCTAAAATAAAATGCCCGGTTCTTGTAATTGGCGGCGACCATGATGTTATCCGAACAAAACATACTTTGTTGATAGCTGAATCTATTCCCAAATCCTATTTGTGGATATTACCTGCCTCTGGCCACTCCACTCCGATTGTTTATAAAGACATGTTTAATGAAGTAGTGGGTGATTTTTTCAAAACACCTTACAGGAAAATAGAAGGATTTGACAGGTTTAATTAACAAGTTTTAATATTGAGTATGTCCATAATAAAAAAGAGAAATTAAATTTCTCTTTTTTATTGGGGTAAAGTTTTTATCAAACTTCTTCCATACGTGATTTCAGGTGATCAATTTTTTCTTTGCCTTTGTTCTTCCACTCATTCACGGAATTTTTAGCACTTTCTACTTTTTCTGAAACACCATCCACGAAGTCATTGAAAGAATCTTTCATTTTATTGGTGAGGTCATTTTTTTTGTCCGCAATTTTCCGGCGGGTTTCAGAACCTTTATCCGGTGCGAATAAAATGCCTAATACAGCTCCTGCTGCTGCGCCGAGTAAAATACCGGCTAATAATTTTTGCTTGCTCATGATTTTAAATTTTATTTTTAATTAAAAATATACTCGCTGTAATATTCTAAAACAATGCCAGAAATTTACAGAACATATATATAGCAGGTAAGATACAAAAAATAAAATGGATTTACAAATTTATTAGCATCTGTATTTTAAAATCATCTTTTCAATTTCAGTTTTCCTTCAATGCATCATGAATTACACTCAGCAATCCATTTTGTGGCTTGTCATCTGCCAATTGCCAGAACATTATTCCATCCAGGTGTTGATCCTGGGCATATTTTGTTTTTAAAAAAATAGAATGTGCATCATCAAAACTGATTACCTGCATTTTTTCTTTACTAAACATATATGGTGCACTTGCAACGGGATCCCAATAATAAATAAAGCCTTGCTTTTTCAATGCCACTGTGTCAAAATTTTTGTAAGAAATTCCATGACTAAATTTCCCGGGCATATACAATCCATTCTGTTCATTTTTATAT
>CAYXHX010000230.1:3224-4622 GCA_964464835.1 uncultured Chitinophagaceae bacterium
ACCAGCGCCGGACGACATGGCAGCCAGCGAGATGGCTGCGCCAATAACGAGTTTATTTGTTGGAAAGCCAATATTACTTAAATACTGAACTGCATGATCTGTAGATTCTAACTGGCCCGGCGTAGAATAAAGCGGCGTATGATGGCCGGTAACTGTGCTGAAACCATTCACTAAATCATACGTCATCAGGTTTACTTTATCCACTAATGGCGCAATTTTTCCCCATTCCACAGAAGAATCGAGAAATGAAGTAAAGCCACCAGCTGCAAAACTGATTTCATATTTATTCCCCAATGTGGTTCGAAGGGATTGTAGAAGATAAGTAAAATTTTGTTTATCACCTGCTGTAAATGTATGGCCAGGGAAACCCGAAATGGCGGGATATTCCCAATCAAGGTCAATGCCATCCGCTTTAAAATATTGAAGCAAATTTTTTGTGGACATTGAAAAATTATTTCTCCCTTTCTCTGTAGAAAATGCTTCAGAACACGGGGCACAGCCACCCCAACCACCCAATGATAAAATCACTTTTAGCCCGGGCTTTCTTTTTTTTAAATCTACAAGCGCTTCAATAGTTGCGGAATCGTTTTTATTATCTACATGCAATAGGCCATTTTGTAAATGGCAAAAACTGTAAATGATATGCGTGAGGAATTCAACAGGATAATCGCGTACTTGTTCAGCATTGCCGGCATAATAACCAATGACAGAAAAATTATTGGATTCATTTTTTCCATGGCACATTCCGGCAAAAGGAACAAATGAAATCAACAGACAAAAAATGATATATTTTTTCATGCTAAATTTTTGATGTGAATGAATATCTTTTCTATTGAAGTGAAGTGCCGGTTTCAATAAAAATGTAACTGCTAGTTGTGCTGTATATTTTCAAAACTTCATTTGTAAAATATTTTCTTCCTTTTAAAATTTAATCCTTCATGTATAATTTTCAAAAAAATCTAATTAAATTGCATCATGAAAAAGTTGAGAGGTTTTGTGGAATGGCAGGCATTTGGCGTTTGTTCTGCAATAGGTGAAAAACTGGGAATTGCCGGTACCCGCATCCGGATGTGGTTTATTTATATTTCTTTTATCACAATGGGTTCACCGGTGATCATCTATATGATCCTTGCTTTTTGGCTGAATATGAAAAATTATATACTTTCTGCAAAACGTAACCCATTGAAATACCTTTAAAGCAATTCAATTTGATTACTGTAGAATATGGCCTCGCTACGTATGAAAATTTCCTAAAGCATTTTTCCAAAGCTTTAAAAGTAAAATATACAAAAAACATATTGAACATTCCCTCCGGGCATGGGAATGGTTTTTTTCGATTGCTGATTTTTCCCGGCGGAATTGAATGCCTTATCTTTAAAGCTGTCTTGAATACAGACA
>CAYXHX010000231.1:0-2637 GCA_964464835.1 uncultured Chitinophagaceae bacterium
ATACCCAGGCTTGTTCATCTTCATTGCCCATGCTCAAATAAAAAGTATCCTGCATATCACGTGCTGGATGGTTTTCGGGCATATTCATACTCCCGAAATTATGCCAGTCATCTTCTATTTCAGGGCCTTTGGCAATAGAAAAACCAAGTCGTTGAAAAATAGAAACAATTTGATTTCGAACAATGGTTAATGGATGATGAGACCCAATTGGGAATTGCCTCCCTGGTAACGTATAATCTTCCCGGTCAATAATTTTTTCTGCTGTATGGAAATTGGTTTTCGCATCGGCATAATGATTTTCTGCAAATGCTTTAAATTCATTCATCACCTGGCCAAAAGATTTTTTTTGATCTGCCGGCACATTTTTCATTTCACCCATGAGCGCTTTCACAATACCTTTTGTGCCCAGGTATTTAATGCGGAATTGTTCCGCCTCATCAGCATTTTGAATAACTGTATTTTCAATATCAGTTTTATATTGGGATATTTTTTCGAGAATTAATTCCATGACGGCAAAGATAATGGATGGGAGATATTATAGGAATTTGGGGGAAGAAAAATTGGAATTTATTCAACCCATTCAAGTTATCAAAGCATAATAATGATTTTAATTCAATAAATCACCAACCCTTTTTTCAGTACATTGCCTTCAATCATAAATTTATTAAATCTGCCCTATACTTCCGCATCTTCTTCAAACTCCTTATGCTCTTCAGGCTTATAGCCCGCTTTTAATTCTGCTAATTTTTTCTTTCCATAAGAGGCCCTGGTAATCAAAACAAATAATACCGGCACTACAAAAATTGCCAAGGATGTCGCGGCCATCATCCCTCCAAATACAGTCCAGCCAATGGTTCTGCGTGATTCGGATGCTGCGCCTGTGGCAAATGCCAATGGCAATACGCCCAAAATAAAAGCCAATGATGTCATCAATATCGGGCGCAGGCGGATACGAACTGCCGCAAGCGTAGCTTTTATTAATTCCATACCACTATCCACTCTTTCCTTGGCATATTCTACAATTAAAATTGCATTTTTTGCCGCAAGGCCAATTAATGTAATCAATCCTATTTGCGCATAAATATTGTTGGACAAACTTGGAATAAATGTAAGTACAAGAATGGATCCCAAAGCACCAATGGGAACAGCAAACAATACAGAGAAAGGAATGGACCAACTTTCATATAATGCTGCAAGAAATAGAAATACAAACACAAGTGAAATGGCAAATATCATCACCGTTTTATTGCCTGCTTTAATTTCTTCCACGCTCATACCGGAAAATTCATAACTGTATCCACTTGGCAAATATTTTGCAGCTGCTTCTTTCAAAGCATCCAATGCTTGCCCGCTGCTATATCCTTCAGCTGAAGTACCATTGATAGAAATTGAACGGTAAATGTTATAATGCGAAATGGTGGATGGGCTTTCAATTACTTTAGTTGTGATTAATGAACTTAAAGGAATCATATTTCCATCACTATTTTTCACATAGTAATTTCCAATCTCACTGAGCGATGAACGATATGAAGTATCAGCCTGGCTCACTACCCTGAAATTTCTCCCGTACAATGTGAAATCATTGATATAACTGCTTCCCAGGTAACTTGATAAAGTGGAATATACGTTCGCAATATTTACACCTAATTGTTTCGCCTTATCACGGTCCACTTCTATTTCATAGCTTGGTGTATTGGCAGTGAAGTATGTATAAGCCTGCCCTATTTCAGGCATTTTATTTAATTGTGCAACAAAATCCCTGGCCACTTGTGAAAATTTTTGAATATCATCGGTACTTGTCGTTTGTTGCAATTCAAAAGAAAAACCTGCCGTGCGACCTAATCCCGGAACTGCAGGAGGTAATATTGCCATGACTTTTGCTTCTTTTATTTTCGAAGTTTTTTTCATGATTTCTGCAACTACACTTTGTGCATTATGTGCATCTCCTTTTCTTTCATCCCATGGTTTCAGCATCACAAACATGGTGCCCACATTTGGTTTATTGGAAAAACTGATAATGTTGAAACCTGCCAATCCACCGACTACACTTATCTCCGGGATTTTTTGAAGTGTATCGGATAATTCTTCCAATAATGCAAGGCTTCTTGTAGTAGATGCGGCTTCCGGCATTTCATACGTTACATACAACCTGCCTTCATCTTCCAGTGGAATAAATCCCGTTGGCTTGGATTTGAAAAGAAAAAATAAACCCACAAACAATACCACCAACATTACAAGAACATAAGGCGTTTTCTTAATCCAGGAAGCCACACCTTTTGTATAAGATGCATTCATTTTTCGAAAACCATTATTGAATGATGCAAAGAATTTTCCCAACAATCCTTTCTTTTCCTTTTCATCTTTGGAATGTTTCAGCATGATAGAACATAATGCCGGCGATAATGCTACAAATGCAGATATGATTACTGATACGGCAATAGTAATGGCAAATTGTTGGTACAGCCTTCCTACTATTCCCGGGATAAAACCCACAGGTACAAAAACGGAAGCAAGGATAAGTGCGATGGCAATTACAGGCCCGGAAATATCTTTCATAGCCTTGCGTGTAGCTTCTTTTGGCGACATGCCATAGTGATCAATATTGTGCTGGACAGCTTCTACAACAATGATGGCATC
>CAYXHX010000231.1:2647-4618 GCA_964464835.1 uncultured Chitinophagaceae bacterium
ATGCCAATGGATAATACAAATGCAAACAATGTAAGTGTATTTATGGTAAATCCAAATGGGGCAAAAAATATAAATGTTCCAATCAGCGAAACCGGAATTGCGAGTAGCGGAATGAAAGTAGCACGCCAGTTTTGTAGAAATAAAAATACAACCAACACCACAAGTACCAATGCTTCCAGCAAAGTGGTGACAACTTCACTAATGGATGTTTTTACTACCGAAACGGTTTCTGATGGAATGAGATAATCAAAATCATTCGGGAAAGTTTTTTTGAGATCCTCTAATGCTTTCATAACGCCGGAAAATGTTTCAATGGCATTGGCTTCCGGGGTTTGATAAATCAACATAAATGAAGCCGGTTTGCCATTCACCAATGCATTATGCGAATAAGAAGACTGGCCAAGTTCTACACGTGCAACATCCTTTAAGTAAATGATATTGCCTGTTTGAGGATTCGATTTTACAACAATATTTTTAAACTGTTCAGCAGTATTGAGCCGGCTATTGACAAGCACAGTGTATTCAAAAGCCTGGTTGCCAGGTTGAGGTGTGCCTCCCAAAGTACCTGCAGCAATCTGCAGGTTTTGTTCATTAATCGCAGCTGAAACATCGGCTGGTGAAATTCCCAATGCGGCAAGTTTTTCCGGATCGAGCCATACACGCATGCTGAAATCATCTCCAAAAGCTGTTATATCTCCAACACCTTTAACCCGCTTCAATGCATCCTGTACATAAATATTTACATAATTATCAATGAAGGAAATATTATGTGTTCCATTTGGAGAATAAAATGCAAGAACGGCAATATTTGTAGGGTTTCTTTTTCTTACTGTTACACCGAGCCGTTTTACTAATTCCGGCAATCTTGGCTCTACGGCACTTACCCTGTTTTGAACATCGAGTGCAGCAATATCAATATCCGTTCCTACTTCAAAAGTTGCAGAGATGGAACTTTGCCCGCTTGCAGAGCTATTGCCTGTAATATAAGTCATGCCCGGGCTTCCATTGATCTGTGTTTCCAATGGAGTAGTCGTTGTTTCCTCAACCGTTTTCGCATCAGCTCCAATAAAGTTTGCACTTACGGAAACAGTTGGGGGTGAAATGTTTGGATATTGTGCAACTGGCAGGTTCATCATAGAAATGATTCCCACGATTACTATAACAATTGAAATAACTATTGCCGTAACCGGCCGGCGTATAAAAGTTTCTGCAATCATAATTTCTTTACTTCATCAATAATTATGGAACAATTTTTACTTCAGTTCCTTCATGTAAATTCTGTATCCCCTGTACAACTATTTTTTCACCTTCTTTTAATCCGTCTTTCACGATAATATTATCCCCAATTACAGTTCCTAAAACTACTTTTTGCTGGTGTACTTTAGAACTGTCGCCCACCACGAAAACATAAAACTCACTCAATTGTTCCGTTACTGATTTATGTGGAATGATCGTCGCATTATTTGAAGCGGTATTTTTTACACGTACGGTTGTATTCATTCCCGGTTTCAACATGTTGTTATTATTCGGGAATGTTAATCGCACTTTTATAGTTCCTGTTTGCGGATCAACAGCACGGTCAATCAAACTGATATTCCCGGGATACGGATAAATTTCATCACCAAATGCAATTGTAAAAACAGAATCTTTCAGCACATTTTTATCCTGCATTAGTTCTGAGAAACGATAGATATCTTTTTGGTCAATTGTAAAATCAATGGCAATGGGATTATTGGTAGAAACTGTATTGAGAATCGTTTGGCCTGCTGAAACAACAGCTCCTTTCTTTACTTGTGATATCCCGATAGTACCACTGAGAGGTGCATAAATCCTGGAGAATTGCACATTTGATTGAAGGCTGTTCACGTTTGCTTTGGCAGCTGCAACCATTTTTTTTGTAGCTTCCAATGTAGCATTGGCATAGTCCACTTGTTGTGTTGCAATGGCATCATGCTTAGCCAATTCATTATA
>CAYXHX010000232.1:0-4610 GCA_964464835.1 uncultured Chitinophagaceae bacterium
AAATTCTGTCTTGTGAAATAAGTAAATTGAAAGTCCCACGAAACCAACTGCCAAAATGATATATGCAAATAATGGTTCAAGCCAGGTGTCTTTAAACCTGCGGTTGGCCATTGTGTATTGAAGTTCAAAATATTCTTTCATTATACTTTCTGAGTGTTATCCTGTAATGGCTGCCAATACAATATTACTCAACCATCGAACTGAAAAAGCAGATTAATTATATTACTATAAGTTTCAAAGCTCTTTACAAACTATATGATTTTGTTGAAAAAAAACTCACTAAATGCGAGATATTTTTGAAACTATTATTCTTCACAGATTTCTTTTAACTTATCGAGTGCTTTTGGATAAGTTTGGTTCATATATTCTAAAAAATATTCAGTGGTATCTAAGTCAACGGTAACAGTTGTAGTTCCGTTGTTTTCTGTGAAGGTATAATTTTCAAATCCATTTGCCCATTTTTCTACTTCCGGGCCTTCTGTAATTTCCTTGTTGGCTTTGAAAAGCCCATTATGTTGAATTGAAACAAATTCGTTCGGAATGTTTTCAACAATCCTGGAAACTATACCGCCTTTTTCTCCTTTCTCGTCCACGCCAACAAATAAAATTTTATTTCCTTTGCCCCAACTTCCTTCATAGGTGGATGTTGGGTTAAACATAGAAGTCCATTGCTCATACGTTGATTTACTTTCAATGCCCAGCATCAAATCATATACCCTGGCTACAGGCGCTTTGATGCTTATTTTGAATTGTACCTTTTTCATATAAGGATTATTTTTTTGTTGAATCTTTAGTGCTTTTATTTTCTTTCAAACTATTATCATTTCAAATACCCAAAAGTAGTTCCGGCTAAGAAAAATGGTCTTTAAAAAATCAAGGCCGAATCAAAACCAAATTTATAACTAAAAGTTCATTGTTCATTATTTCTTTGAATAAAATTTCTTGTTCTTGTTGGTATTTACACAATACCGAATAGCTTGAATTTTTCATTCTTTTCAATGTAATAAAAATCAATACCTGTCAACTTCTGTAAAATCAATTGTTGAAAATGAATATTTACAATATTGTTGAAAAACACCGGCAACAGAGAGCATCTTTTTGAAGCTGCGTGGAAATAAGTTTTCTTTTTAGAAGTGATAGTAGAAATCAGCAACTCATTTTTAAAATAAAAAAATACCATTAAATGGGTATCATTTCCTTGGCCGCAGGATTTATTTTGCAGTATGATTACAAAATTATTTAATCTTCTCCTTATTTGTATGTTGGCTTATTCCGCTACAAGCCAGCCCACTCAAGCGTTTCGCGATAGCCTAAATCTTTTATTGGATTATAGTCATGATGGGTATAAAAACTTTCGCTACAACGAAATAGAAACGAATGGTGTGTACAATTATAAAACAACGCTTAGTTTTCCGGGTTTTACCCGGTCGAATGTGCAAATAGCATCAACAAAACTGTATGGGCAAAAACAGTTTGTGATTAAAGCTGGATTTTTTGCAGTAAGAGAGTTTAGCGCGAATGAACCGGCATTGCAATTTATGCAAAAATTAGTGGCGGATATAATTCAATCAATACAAATCTCAGGAATAGATTCAACACCGCTTGCAGGCTTTAAAAAGCATTATGTTTTTTTAGTGAAAAAAAACAATGAGCCGGTAATCACTATTGAAACCGGTTTGCTGAATGAACCCGGGTTTTTTCTGTATGCCAAAATTACGAGTGAGCATGCGACAGATACCAAAGGTATAATGGACACACCGCCATCTTTAGTTTCTTCAGGTAGCTACAGCTATTCTGATATCAAGTCATTTTTAAAAGCAATGCTGGGATTTTCAAAAGATAATTTTTCCAGGATCACCGGCAAAATTATGCCTGGGGCAAAATGGGATCCTACCTATGAATGTAAAGTATCATTCAGGGATTTTGTAATGCCAAGAATTGAATACGTTACAAATATACTCTGGAACCAGTATGTAACGGCAACAAGCTATCCGGATGAAGCCGAAGCCCGTAAACTCTTTAAAGAATTATCAGCAGAGATTGATAATAATATACAAGCATTCTCCATGCAAAAATACCCGACCGGCGATGAGAATTGGAACCTATGGTATATTCATCATGGGCAGCTGGATAATAAAGGCGGTTTGTATCACAATAATATCAAACTGGAAATCAAAAAAACCGGGACCTGGTATATGGTAGAGCTTTGCTTTATTAAAATGAGCGGGCAATAAAAAAGGGGTTTCCTATGATTTTATAATGTTCCAAAGAAAACATCAACAACATCGAGAATTTTCATTGCATAAATTGTCAACTTTTATTGAGTAGTGTTGAATGGAGGTGTTTCACTTTCCACTGATTTCTTTGTTTTGCCAACACAATTGTTTCCAACCATTCTGCTATTATTTCCTTGCTGACTAAAGTAATTACCAAACGAAGCCTGTATGTAACCCATGCTGTATTTTTATCCGTTTCAGTATGGATAAAATCAAATGTATTGCTCCGTTTAAAATCGGCAGCCGTATTCAAAGTAATTACATTATGTATCAAAGTATCCATATTCCAAATATGGCCATATTCGTAAAGTGTAATATCGGCAGTGCAATAAGCTTTAAGGCTTACTGAGTCTCGATTTGATAAAGCCTCAAACATTTTTACAACAGCTTCCTGGACTTGTTGTTGGTCTCTTGTCAAAGTTTGTTGTGCATGTAAAAAAATTGAAAGCAAAATTGCAAAACATAGAAACGCTGTTTTTTTCAATATCATTGAATCATTTTTAAGTTTAAAAAATCAAAGAATGGCTGAATGTATAATGGCAATACAATATTACCTGAGTTATACAGCTTTTCAAAATTTAACGGTTAGAAAAAACCGTTTCAATAAAATCGCGGCAATTTTAAGTGAACAAAAATTTTTTACATTCCATTCCCCCAAATAAAAAAAACCCCGCTTCCGCGGGATTTTTTCAAAACAACAAAACATGCATTTGTTACATGAAAACATTTTTAATTGTCATCATTATCTATGCGCAATGGATAAGTATACGTATCACCATAACCGGGATATACGCCATCTATTTTTATCGTGCCATGTGCATTGGATAAAATGGCGGATAAATCTTCTGTAGATGTTACCGGTTGGCCATTGGCAGCAATAATGATAAAGCCTTCCTGGATCCTGGAATTTTCCAATAATCCATTTCCGATTCTTCTCACCTGCACACCACCTTTTAAATTATTTTCCTTTGCTGTTGATTTATCAATAGTCACGAGGTCCGCGCCCAAATTTTCCAGGACACTATTTGATTTTACTATAGAATAGTTCCCAGCTTTATTTTTCAATGTAAGAGGAATAGTATTTTCTTTATTATCCCTTGTATAGGTAATGGTGATTTTATCGCCGGGTTTGTAATTGGCTACCTGCTCTTGTAGTTCAGGGCCACTGTGTACTGCTACGCCATTTATTTTAGTTACAAAATCACCCTTTCGGATACCGGCTTCCTGTGCTGCGCCGCCTTCGGGGGCATCTGTTACATAAATACCATCACCATCTTTAATGCCATATTGTTTTTTCTGGTCTTCAGTTAAATTATCAGAAGGATAAGCAATGCCAATATATGCTCTTTGCACTACGCCATATTTCATCAGGTCGGAAGCAATTTTTTTCACAATATTTACAGGAATTGCATAAGAGTAACCTGCATAAGCGCCAGTAGGTGATGCAATAGCAGAATTAATCCCAATGAGTTCGCCACTTGTATTTACCAATGGGCCGCCACTATTGCCGGGATTCACCGCTGCATCTGTTTGTATAAAAGATTCAATGGGTGAATTTCCTTTATTGATTCCAATAGAGCGAGACTTCGCACTTACGATGCCTGCTGTAACAGTTACATCTAATGTAAGCGGGTAACCAATTGCTAAAACCCATTGCCCGAGTTTTACATCATCACTATTTCCAAATACAAGGAAGGGCAAATTTTTATCATCAATTTTAATAAGTGCCAAATCCGTATTTACATCTTTGGCAATGACAGTTCCTTTATATGTTTTTCTTTCATTGGTGGTTACAGTTACCTCATCAGCGCCATCAATTACATGATTATTGGTAATGATGTAACCATCACTGCTGATTAAAACACCACTCCCACTTGCACGTTGTTCGGGTATAATTCTTGGGCCTCCAAAAAATTGGGAAAAAGGATCATTGTCACCAAAGAGATCAGAAAAAGGATTGCTTCTTTGTTGTTCTTGTGCAGTGGCTTGCCTTTGTTTGATGCGGGTTTTAATATGTACTACCGCAGGTGTTGCAGCATTTGCAGCCGCTGTGAAATCTACAGGGCCTCCACTATTGTTTTTGTCAAAAAAACCGGCATAGTTTACAGGCAATTTTCCATCCTGTTGCACAGTTATTTCCTGGCCTTGCATGTATTTGCCATATCCCCAAACACTCAACACGGCAGTAAGGCTGCTTACCAGGATAATCAATAAAATGTTTTTTAATTTCATCTTGTAAAAATATTTAAATATAAAAAAATGTAGAATATACAGGCAAATAATATGCCTTGCACTACAAAGAAACGATGCATTGTAAATCTTCTGTTCAATGAA
>CAYXHX010000233.1:0-311 GCA_964464835.1 uncultured Chitinophagaceae bacterium
TTTATTATTGCGTTTTTCAAATCTGGAACTTGCAAGAAACCCCGTTTTGCAATTTGTACAGGGAAATGAAATTATAGAATCAATCCCTTTAACCCAACAGGAATGGTCACGCAAACTTTTTCCACCGGGAGATTATACCATCCGAATTTTATATGATGAAAATAAAAATGGCATATGGGACCCCGGGAATTTTGATACAAAAAAACAACCGGAAATAACCATTTTTATTCCAAGAAAAATTACTGTGAAAGCGGATTGGGATAATGAAGTGGACATTCGATTATAAAAATTAACGCATCATTTTCAAATAA
>CAYXHX010000233.1:321-1049 GCA_964464835.1 uncultured Chitinophagaceae bacterium
TTTCAAGTTTTAACTTTATCCAACTTTAAAAAAAGTACATGGAATTGCCGTCCGCTTTATTGGAAAATGCTGTGAATGAATTTTCGAAATTGCCAGGTATTGGAAAAAAATCTGCGCTTAGGCTTGTATTGTATTTACTAAAACAAGATACAGCTTCTGTAGCAACATTCAGTGAAGCCATCACGCGCATGCGCAATGATATCAAATTTTGCCAACGTTGCCGCAATATCAGTGATGCAGATATTTGTGCGATTTGCGCCAATTCCATGCGCAATAATCATCAAATATGCGTGGTAGAAAATATACGCGATGTGATTGCGATTGAAAGCACGCAACAGTTTAACGGAACATATCATGTTTTAGGTGGCATCATTTCTCCTTTAGATGGAATAGGCCCGGATCAATTATCCATAGAATCATTGGTGCAGCGCATAAAAAATGAAGAAACGGAAGAACTGATTTTCGCGCTTAGCCCAAATATACAGGGAGATACAACCATTTATTATATCCAGAAGAAATTACAACCGCTTAATATTCGTATAACTACTATTGCCCGTGGCATTGCTTTTGGCGGTGAACTGGAATACGCCGATGAAATGACCCTTGCCCGCAGTCTCCAAAACAGGCTTCCTGTTGAAAAATACGTTAGCCGCTAAGCTCCGTCCGGCTTGTTTTTTAAGCTTTTATATCATAGTTTTGCAGTTACATTCAGGCGGATTTGTTTATTG
>CAYXHX010000233.1:1059-1363 GCA_964464835.1 uncultured Chitinophagaceae bacterium
CTGCAAAATTTCTACTATTTCACGTGGCATTGCATTTGGCGGAGAATTGGAATATGCAGATGAACTTACGCTTGCACGAAGTATTGCCAACCGTGTTCCGGCAAATAGTTTTATAAAATAAATTTTACAATATAAAAATAAAAAGAGCCCCGGAGAATGGGGCTCTTAGTTTTTCAAGTGGGGTTATATTATAATTTAATCAGTTTCCTGTATTCAATCTTTCCGGCAGTTTGAATTTTCAGAACATACATACCGGCCGGTACATTTTTGCAATTAAATGAAACCGTATTTACACCTTTCACTA
>CAYXHX010000233.1:1373-4561 GCA_964464835.1 uncultured Chitinophagaceae bacterium
TTTTCATTGATTATCAAGGTGAAATTTTCTTTGAATGGATTCGGGAAAATATTGATTGCTGTTTCATTCACGGGTACAGATGTTACAGCTGCCTTACCTGCCAATCCGGGAAGTGCAACCAATGCTTTATTGCCTCCATGCAAGTAGTATGTGGAAAGATAAGCTGCTTCAAATTTGATCACTTTATTATTTGCATCATAGTCACCGGCAAAAGATGGCGTGATGAATGCAGTTGCATGTTTTGTAAATGCTGAAGCACAATCATCATTGTTTTGTGTAACGCGAATATCTTTAATAGAGTTTACCCCGGATCCTGGCTTGTCTATCAATTTTTGTAATTCACTATTTGGAATAATGATTCTTACGATTACTGGAGAACCAGGTTGTTTGCCCGGGTTTAATGTCACCGTCCTGTCTAAATAATACACGCCATTTTTGTCCTTGCGGAGTGCACTTGAATTTCTATACATACCTCCTTCCACCTGGTTCAAAGTGTTTCCCTTTGCATTTACCTGTGCAATCAACTTGTAGGATGCATCCGTAAATGGCACCAAAATATTCCTGTTATCACCATCCGTGTATTCATCTATCGGGTATGGAGAAATTGGTGTACAACTATTACCTGCACCTTTTGCAACATCAAGATCCATGATGCTCAATTTAAAATTGGCATAGGTTGTTTGATCTGCTGTAAATATGCGTGCATAATATGTTGTGCCTTTTTTCAGTTTATAGGAAAAGAAATCTTTTACTGTTCCCTGGTCAACTTGTATATAGCCACAATCAACTGATTTTTTCAAATTGCAAGGCTGATCAAAGATGTCAAAATAAATTCCCGGGTTACTTAATGGAAATGCATAATCTTTATAATTCATTCCCTGTATCCGGAATAACTGTATGTCAGCTGTCGCTGTAAATTTAATCCAAATATCATCATCATCTACACCATAGCCACACACATTATAGTTTCCGGCAAGGTTGCTCTTTGTGCCACCCAATGTAGTTAACCGCACCCCACGAGTAGTATCATTATAAGGTGCAGGAATGATTTCTGTTGCCTGGTCGCAATTATCATTTACCGGTGGCGGATTGTAACATTCTACCTGGTACATATAAGAGCTTGGATAACCGGGTGAGGCTAAGGGTTTTTCTAAAATCAGGTATTCTTTTCCGGCTACCAAAGGCCCGAATGTAGCTTTGCCTCCAAAGTCTCCAAAGCCTGAACCAATACAATTCCAATCTTCAGGCCCGGCACCAAGCGAAGCATCTTTGTATGCAAATTCCATTGTTTGCCCGGTGTTTACAGCTATTACATTGAAATTGTAATACCCGCTTTGTGATGGAATGAATTTGTGAAAAAATTCTTTCCCAAAATAAATCTTTTCGCAAATCACATTTAAATATAATCCATCTATCGCTTTAAAACCATTGTGTATTCTTTCGCCACATGCTAATGTTTCAATATTTGCGGTATCATAAGCTGAGGAAAATTGTTTGATTGCCCAACTGGAATAAATACCATTTTTCCCTAAGGTTTTTACATACAAATACTATTTTGTTGCAGGTTGCAACCCGGTCAATATAGCATCAGTTGAACTAGTTGTCATTGGGTTTGCAGGAGGTGACATTGTTTCTGAATAGCCATAGAGATATTGCGCTGCTGCGCCAATCCTTTTCCAACTCGCATGGGCTGAAGTCGTCGTTACTTCACTTATTTGAAGATCCGGTGACTCAAAAGTACTTACTTCCCTTGCAAGGAAATTATCTACATATAAATAAGTATATGTGGTGGGCGTGGTGCAATGAAGCGCAAAGTATTTTGTACCTGTTTCTGTTGCTGTATAATTGATTTGAGCTTCGGTGTAATATGTGGTTGTAAACTTATTTTTCCAAATTACTACAGTTTGTGAAGCGGCAGTAGTATCATTTCCAATTGTAACCTCCAACCTGTTTGCGTTATCAACCTGGTTTTTATAATAAAAAGAAATGCTGTATTTTTTTCCCGCTTCTACCTGCATTGCAGGGGAAATCAACCATGCATCACTTTGATCCCCGAAAAAACTGTTAGCGAGATACATACATTTTAGGCCTGCATAAGCATTACCACCTTCTCCTGTATTTTTCAGGCTTTGCCATTTTGCATGGCCCGTATTCTCTACCTTCCAACCGGGTGGTGGTGCCGGTACAGGTGCATTTTCAAACCCAGAATATATACTGTTTTGTGCTTTACTTTCTTGCATGCTTATGAAACTGCATAACATAGAAATTATAAGAATCTTAAAGATTCTTTTTGTAAAATTGGATTGCATATTAATTTTGATTTGGCTAAAACTTGAATACCAAATTTATTTTGAAATAGTTCCACATGCTTTATTTTTATTATGAATGGTAAAATATTCTGATGAATTCAAATAATATATATCAGGTAAAAAGTGAAATTCAAAGAATTGAATCAAATTCTTATTTTTAAGTATAAGAATCCGGTAAAAAGTTGTATTTTAAAACATGAATAATTTTGTTTTGAAAATAAATTTATCTTATCCGATTAATTGAGTCTGGAAATGCTTGTAAAAACCTTTGGCAGTGCGGTTTATGGCGTTGAAGCAATCACCATTACCATTGAAGTGAATGTGAGCAACGGGCAAAATTATTTTATCGTTGGCTTGCCGGACAGCGCTGTAAAAGAAAGCCTCCCACGGATTGAAAGCGCCATTAAAACGAATAACCTGCACATGCCCCGCACGAAACTCGTAATTAACCTGGCGCCTGCAGATATTCGCAAATCAGGAACAGCTTTTGATTTGCCGATTGCATTAGGTGTATTAGGTGCAAGCGAACAATTGGAAAATCCTGAAAAATTAAGTGACTATGTAATCATGGGAGAATTAAGCCTAGATGGTTCGGTCAAACCAATAAAAGGTGCATTGCCCATCGCTATACAGGCACGCAAAGAAGGATTTAAAGGATTGATTGTTCCAAAAGTAAATGCACGTGAAGCCGGCATGGTGAATCATTTAAATGTATATGCAGTCAATCACCTGAAAGAAGTCATTGATTTTTTTAAAAATGAGCATTCACTGGCGCCAATCATTGTAAACACACGGGAAGAATTCTTTGATTCGCAAAAAGAGTTTGATATAGATTTCAATGATGTTAAAGGCCAGGAAAATATAAAGCGCGCATTGGAG
>CAYXHX010000234.1:0-4530 GCA_964464835.1 uncultured Chitinophagaceae bacterium
GAGTGGGGAGACAGCCGTAGGCCAACATCCGGCATTGGTTGTAGAAACCATGCGGAAGATTATTTCAGAAGTAGAAAAAACCGCATACCGGTACAATCGTGAATCAGACCTTGCGGCTCAACCGAATTCACCATCTTTTTTGAGCGATGCTATTTGCTATAATGCCTGCAAGATTTCTGAAGATTTGCATGCACATGCTTTAATAGGCATGACGCAAAGTGGCTACACTGGATTTGTATTGAGTAGTTACCGGCCGAGTGCACCATTATATGTTTTTACAAAAGTGCAAAAATTGGTAAATCAATTAAGCCTTAGTTGGGGTGTCCGCGCATTTTTTTATGATGAAGAAGAAAGCCTTGATGAAATCATCGCTGATCAAATAAATATTTTAGAAGAAAGAGGTTTTCTCAAAAAAGACGATATTGTCGTGAATACGGGCAGTACACCGGTGAACCTGCATTTATCCACCAACATTATAAAAGTAACAAGAGTAATATAAATCAAAAATCAAATTATTATGTTTTTAAAAAAACTCATCCAATTATTTGTCTTTGTTGTAGTATTTGTAAATGCATCTGTAGCCCAGAATGCATTAAACATTATACCCGCACCAGTAAAAGCAGAAAAATTGCCGGGCGTATTTACAATCAATGCAAATACAAAAATCATTGCTCAAACCAATACTTACAAAAGTATTATGGATTTAAATTGACCGTACAAAAGAAGAATGATCAAAGTAATAACGTAATCAATCTTGGTTTTAAAAGAATGGCGAATTCCACACCGGGTGCCTATCAAATGCATGTGAATGAGCAGGACATTTTTATAGATGGTGATAATGAAACCGGCCTCTTTTATGGTATTCAGTCACTCATTCAATTGTTGCCTCCTGCTGCATCCACCACATTGTCAATTCCTCAATGTTTAATTATTGATTCACCACGTTTTGCCTATCGTGGTTTGCATTTGGATTGCAGCCGTCATTTTTTCTCAGTTGATTTTGTAAAAAAATATATTGATTTTATTGCCATGAGTAAGATGAATACATTTCATTGGCATTTGACAGACGACCAGGGTTGGCGGATTGAAATTAAAAAGTATCCGTTGCTTACACAAAAAGGTGCATGCAGGAATGGAACCATCATTGGAAATTACCCGGGTAAAGGAAATGATGAACAGGAATATTGTGGCTATTATACACAAGAACAAATAAAAGATGTGGTGAAATATGCTGCTGAAAGGTATATCACCATTATCCCCGAAATAGAAATGCCCGGGCATGCATCTGCTGCCATAGCCGCATACCCGCAATTGAGCTGCTTTCCAAATGAACCGACAAATATCAAAGATATTCCCTGGGGTGGTAAAGTAAATGGTAAAGAAGTGCAGCAAACATGGGGCGTTTTTGAAGATGTATTTTGCCCGAGTGATTATACATTCAATTTTTTAGAAAATGTGTTGGATGAAGTGATGGAATTATTCCCTTCAACATATATTCATATTGGAGGAGATGAATGCCCTAAAGACAATTGGAAGCGTTCTGAATTTTGCCAAAATTTAATGAAAGAAAAAAACATTAAAGATGAAGAAGGCCTGCAGAGTTATTTCATCCATACCATAGAACAATATTTAAACAGTAAAGGCCGTCAGATAATCGGATGGGATGAAATCCTCGAAGGTGGCCTTGCACCCAATGCAACCGTAATGAGTTGGCGTGGTGAAGCAGGAGGAATTGCTGCGGCTAAATTAAATCATCATGTGATCATGACGCCGGGCGAATATTGTTATTTCGACCATACTCAATCCAAACATGATGACAGTATTACGATTGGTGGTTATTTGCCTGTAGAAACCGTGTATAATTATAATCCATTGCCAGCTGCTTTAAGTAAAGAACAGCACAAATATATTCTTGGTGCACAAGCCAATCTTTGGACTGAATATATGGCGTATGATACGAAGGTTGAATACATGTTGTTTCCACGCCTTGCAGCATTGAGTGAAGTATTATGGTCAAGTCCTGAAAATAAAAACTGGAATGATTTCTTACAACGCATGCAAAATCAATATAAGCGTTACGATCTTTGGAAAGTTCATTACAATACCAAAGGCATTCAGAAAGGGGAGTAGGGTTTTACGAATTATTTACAACGTAGTTATTTCAACTCTATTGGCAATAAATAGAATAGCTCCGAATTGGCAATACCCATTTAATGCACATAGTCTCGACAGTTTTATCACTAGCAATTGTGCAGGATGAAAAATTAGTAGGAGCCGGGAGAGCGATTTATTTCTTTTTGCAGTACAGCAGGATGGATAAAGATTTGCTGGAAGCCCTGACAAAGAAATTTCATCAGGAAGAAACAGGCCACGGATATACCCCGTCAAAATACAATAAAATCCTTTCCTTTTGCGAGGGGGCTTGCCTGCTTTCGTTTCTGGCTTCTCTATTGGCGGTGATATGCGGCATTGTTTTTTAAGTATATAAGGCATCACAAAAAAGCCGAGTGAGAAGCTGATTAGAATGATTAAAATGTCTGTCATTTTTATTTTATTTAAAAGTTTAGTATATTTGTGGCGGGGGCTGTTAATAAATGCCAGACTTGAAAACTGGTTGAGTTATTTTCGGCCCTCATTTTTTATAATCAAATTGATGGCATACGGTTTTTCAAAGGCATCATTTATTACCTCTGTATTTAGCCGGAATTTTTTACCCGCCCATTCAAATTCATAATAATTAAATTTTGTAACGCCTGCCGCTACTTTCTTTTGGTAATTTGGTGAATCAGGATTCACTTTTGCATCGTTTAAAAATTTGCACTCATGCAGCTTTGAAATAAAAACTTTGGCAACTTCTTTTAAATCCGGTTCGGTAAAATGGTTTCCTATTGATTTAACAGCGGTTCTTGATATTTGAATATTGCCGGTTTGTAAATTTTCTTTTTGAATGTTTAAGCCGGTTTCGGGTATATTTTTTTTTGCCCATTCCCTTATTTCATTATCCTTTTCTTTTCTCAGATTATTGCTTTGGATTGCTTCCACCACCTTCTTAGCCTGGCATTTATCAGCCTGCCCTGCGAGCTGTATCTTTTGCATTAGAGAAAGTGTTTGCCATACGGCTCCCAGCTTGCCACAATTGCCGGATGTATAAGGGTGGTTGGGTGGCATCACCTTCATTTCCTTGCCCGGGTTAAACCGGAAAATCTCCGCCTTATTCGTTCCGTCTTTGCCTAACTGCGTAGTAGCTTTTTCGCCGGTGGCAATGGCTTCTGCGCTATCGCTCACGGGATATTCGCCTTTGCGCGCTTGCACGAGAAAGCAATGGCAATTGTATCCATTGGGCGGCGTGTATTGGTTCCAGAAAGGGTCATCTACGGGAAGGGTAGTAAATTCTAAAGCCCGGTGGCTGTCTCGTACATTGGGGCCATTATCGGTAAGGTAGCGCAGATCGTAGCGGTCTTTGCCTTCCTCGTACTTTTGCCATTTAGCGGCGGTTTGAGCCGAGCGGGTTGCAAAGTTTCTTTCTGATCTTAAATAATTATCGTTGTAGGTTTCATTAATGGCTTTTACATCTTCCTGGAATTTCGCCAACGGCTTTATATTCCCGTCTTTGTCCAATAACATGCTGCTGGCCTCTGCCATTTCAGCATGTGTTTTCATGCCGGAAAAATAAAATACATTTTCTTGCAATGCCTTGCGCATTATGGCAGGCATTTGGTGCGTAATGCTTGTGGCGATGGCCGATTGCATGGCTTTGTTGGTGGAAGTAATGACGGCTTTTACGGCAGGGTTTTTCAGCATGGAATTTTGGAAAACACTGGCGAATTAATCAAGTGTAAGTGCTAAAGATCCAATTAAATTTTTTGAGATACTTCTCAATGACTGTTGGCTTGGCGGCGATGAAGAAATTAAAACAAGCGATGATTTGTTTTTGATTGCCAGTACAAAATTGGCAGAAGTGATTGAAATGAAAGAAGCGGAGATTGCAAAGCTTTAGAGGCTGCCAAAGTGAAAGATCATGAATGGCTCCGCATTGGCAATGCCCAGTTGATTTACTACATGCACATACCTGATCCCGACAGCCTCAGCGATATAAATTGGGCAGCAAGAATGAAAGAGCTGGAATGGATCAGAAAAAAAGAGGCGGTGAAGTGATCTGTGAGTTTTTTTTACAGAAAATCGTTTTTCACGGTAAATGTAAAAGTGAATCTATTGCATTTATTGGCTCTTTTCTTCTTCGACGGGAGGTTGAGATTGTAGGCAAAAATTATAAACCTCAAAATGCTAAATATAAAAGCAAGCAATAGCAAAATTCCAAAAGTGTCCTGAATCATTTTATAAAATTAGTATTAAAAAAGAATTGCCAAATACTTTTAATTCTTAAGCGCGGACAAGCTTAATCCAATCATAGATATACAGATAAATAAAAGTAATAATATTCCAAGTATATCACCCATGTAGCAAATTTAAAAAAAAATAAAGAGGCTGTAAAATAAACTGTATCAAAGCTGGGCAGTTCATTTTCGCAAT
>CAYXHX010000235.1:0-3596 GCA_964464835.1 uncultured Chitinophagaceae bacterium
AATGCATAGATTCCATTTTGTATGGTCTATTTTGTGAGAAGCAATTATTTGAATTGAATCCTGCATTTTCCCGGGAAAATTATGTAGGTATTTGAGTGTTGCCTATCTTTTGTAATATAGTATGTGCCACTTCCATGGCAAGCAAACCGTCAATTTCTGTTACTGCGGTTGGCTTATTATTGATAATGGATTGAATGAATGCATTCAATTCTTCATAAATCGCATTGATGGGTTTCACTTCCGGGCTTGCCACTACAATTGTTTTTGTACCGTGCGGTGTTTCCAGGTCAAAAGAAAAATCTTTTTCATTATCCAATTCATCTTTCAGTTTAATAATCTCTGTTTTCTTTTCTAAAAAATCAATACCGATATAAGCATCTTTTTGGAAGAGCCTCATTTTGCGCATTTTTTTCATGCTGATACGGCTACTTGTAAGATTGGCAACACAGCCATTATGAAATTCTAAACGCACATTCGCAATGTCCGGTGTATCAGTCATCACAGCAACGCCACTTGCATATACATGTTTCACATCACTTCTTACAAGGCTAAGAACAATATCAATATCATGGATCATCAGGTCGAGTATAACACTTACTTCCGTGCCACGCGGATTGAATTGTGCGAGCCTGTGCACCTCAATGAACATGGGATTCAATTGTGCATCTTTTAATGCGAGGTATGCCGGGTTAAATCTTTCCACATGGCCTACCTGCACTTTGATAGCGGCTTCCTTTGCCATTTTTACCAATTGCCGCGCTTCTTCCATTGTATTGGCCAAAGGTTTTTCTACGAACACATGCTTGCCTTTTCTAATAGCCTTTTCACAAAGTTCAAAGTGTTTATCAGTAGGCGCAACAATGTCGGCTGCATCTATCATTTCCAATAAATCATCGGCAGAAGGAAAACGCTTTAAACCATATTTATTTTCTATTTCTGCTGCGGTTTCATCATTGGGATCAAAGAAGCCAATAATAGAAACGCCTTTCATTTCTTTCCAGTTATTCAGGTGAAATTTTCCCAGGTGGCCAACGCCGAAAACACCAATTTTGATCATGAATATTTAATTAAGGGCGTAAAGATAATTATTGTTGAATGATCATGCTTATTGAGGAATTCACATTTTGTGCATAGCAGGTTGGGATAAAATAATTTTCCGGGATCGTCAATGGCCGCTGATACTGACCGACAATATACACTTGTTGATAAAAAGCAGGCAGCAAAATGACAGGAGAAATTACCTTTTTATGCATGGAAAATCACCTGCATCATCAAACAATGCTATACAAAAGCTGAATGCGATTTCTGGCCGCCTGGTTAAAAATATTTTGAAATCGTACGGTTTTGTTTTTGTTGGCAAGGCAACCTACAATGGAGAATTATCTTTCAGGATTATCAATTTGAATAAGATTAAAGTCCTGAGTAATTTTATTGTAATCTACAATAATTCTTACATCTTTTGAACTTTGCCCTTTATTACCAAAGTCAATGTAAATTCTATGTTCAATAGTTGAATCGGTCTCATTTGTTATTTTCCCTAAAATCTCATGTGCTGAATCCGGGTTAATATCTCTTTGCTTTAAAAATGAGAGAAACCTATTATGATTTGTTGCGTAATTGATTACTTCAGAGAGTTTCATAATTTGTATATTTCATTTTATTTTGGTTAAGATTTTTTTAAGAGCCTATTTATCAAACAGAAAATTGCTATAAAATTCTTATAAGCGTTCCCATTTTTCGGTCAATTCAAAATTAAAGTTTTCTGTTCAGATTTTTATTTTTTAAATCTTTCGTGATGATCATAAAAAACGGAACAAAAAGTTTGGCTTTCAATAAAAACTTCTCCCCGTCTTTTTCAATACCTTTGCCTCGCTACAAACCCGCACCATCGCGGCATTTTTGCAATGCCGAGGAAAGTCCGGGCAGTATAGGGCGGCCTGCCGGTGAATAGCCGGCTGTTTATTTTTCCCCCAGGGAATAAAATAAATACGGGATAGTGCCACAGAAAATAACCGTCTCTACCACCGTAGAGGTAAGGGTGAAAATGTAAGGTAAGAGCTTACGTCCCCGTATAGTAATACACGGAGAGGGTAAACCCCGGGCGCTGAAATGCCATGTACACTCCGTTTGTAAAACAACCGGGCGGCCCGCCCGGAAGCTTCGGCTTGCGGAAAGGGTAGGCAGCTACAGGTAAACAGTAATGTTTATCGCAGATAAATGATGGCGTAGAAACAAAACCCGGCTTACGAGGTTTGTAGCATTTTTAAATTTTAGGATAGAAAGTTGGGAAACGTGTTTTTTATACGCCGTTCAAACCCTTTACAGCATTAGCTTGCTGAATATTTTACCAACCAATTTCAAGTATTATACTTTTTGGCTTTATGCTTTTTTTCAATAAATTTCCACACACAATTTTTATAAGGGCTTACTGACATCCAGCAATATATTGAGGGCTGTTTTTTTTATAAAAATCAATTAATTGAAAGTTGAATCTTCCAAATCATCATCTTCATGCCCCATATTCATCATACTACCAATTAGGTCCTTAAATTGTATTTTTCCTTCTACCATTTTTTTGCTGATGAGTGAAAAACTCGAGAGGCCATGCAAAACAAATTCCATCAATAATGCAGCTTCCTTTTCATTGGTATGTGAAAAAAATTTTTTTACAAATGCATGCAAGCCATCCACTTTATATAAAGCTGCAATTTTTTGTTCGTCTTTCATATCCTGCATCAGGTCGAGATGATTGCCTGCATCAAACCATCGTGTGATTGCTTTATATGGATTTTCTTCAGGCTGATTGGCCATGGAAGCTTTGCCGGTATTCCTTCTTTTTTTCAATGCATCGGGGTTGGGAAAATATTCCGTGAAGCGAGTACGAATGGCTTTATCCAATAAATTCATCGCTACGATAAACGGCCCTTCCTGTTCACCCTCATATACCAATTCAATCTTGCCGGTGATAGCAGGAATAATACCCATTAAATCACTGATCCAAACCTGTGTATGTTTTTCATGTTGCAAAATTGCCCTTCTTTCAGCACTGCTATAAGCATTCTCAAATGCAGCAATAGTAAGCCTTGCGCTCACACCGCTTTTTTTATCCACGTATTCATTGCTTCTTGCTTCGAATGCAATTTGCTCTATTAATCGTTTTATCAAATCACTCATATCCACTCTTTGCATTTGTGCTTCAGGCACCTGCGCTTCCTGTGAAGTGATGGCCAATGCAGTTTCTATTTCCTTTGGATAATGCGTGAGTATCTGGCTTTCTATCCTGTCTTTCAATGGTGTAACAATGCTGCCGCGATTGGTATAATCTTCCGGGTTTGCTGTGAACACAAATAAAATGTCCAATGGCATTCGCAATTTGAAACCACGTATCTGAATGTCGCCTTCTTCCAAAATATTAAATAAAGAAACTTGTATGCGCGCCTGCAAATCAGGTAATTCGTTGATCACGAAAATGCCTCTGTTGCTGCGCGGGATAATACCATAATGAATCACGCGTTCATCGGCAAAACTCAATCTCAAATTTGCTGCTTTAATAGGATCAATATCACCGATTAAATCCGCCACGCTAACATCAGGTG
>CAYXHX010000235.1:3606-4527 GCA_964464835.1 uncultured Chitinophagaceae bacterium
TCCGTCGGCAACGAGCCGAACGGCACCAATATCAACGATCATTGCGGTGCAACCATTCTATCGGCGTTTCTTCTCCATATTCCGAAAGCAAATCCTTGGAAAATTTACTGAAAGGACGTAGTGGATGATCATTCACTTCACTGCCTGCAATCACCGGGATATATTCATCCAACAGGTTAATCATTTTTCGCGACAGCCTTGTCTTTGCCTGCCCGCGCAAACCGAGAAATAAAATATTATGCTTGCTTAATAAGGCATTTTCAGTATCCGGTATCACAGAATCTTCATAACCGTAAATGCCATCAAATGCCGTTTCGCCTGCTTCAATTTTTTTGATAAGGTTATTTCGTACTTCTTCTTTGATGCTTTGAAAAATATAGCCGCTCTTTTTTAATTCACCTACAGTTTTTATTTTTTGAATATCCATTTTTATTTCTAAATGTTTAAATTATTTTTTTGAAAATGTTTTAGGAAAAAAACCGAATTGAATCCTAAAAAAATCAATACAAGGTTTTTCTTTTGCCGCTTTCAAAATCGCGAAATACAAATGCCCCCAATTTATCCAATGATGCAAAAAAAGCTTTTCCTTTATTCATTTCTGTAAATTCCTGCACAAACTTTTGCAAATATGGATCACTTGCAATCATAAATGTAGTAATGGGAATTTTTAATTTTTTGCATTGTGCTGCCAGGTTCAGGCAACGGTTCACTACTTTCCGGTCGAGCCCAAAACTATTTTTATAATATTTTTTACCAATCTTCAAACAGGTAGGCTTGCCATCGGTAATCATAAAAATTTGTTTGTTATTGTTTTTTCTCCTGCGCAAAATATTCATGGCGAGTTCCAGTCCTGCAACCGTATTGGTATGATAAGGCCCCACTTTTAGATAGGGTAAATCCTTCACCTCAATAAGCCAGGCA
>CAYXHX010000236.1:0-4489 GCA_964464835.1 uncultured Chitinophagaceae bacterium
GTTTTGCGGCTTGACGCAGGCAGGGCATTTTAGCACTACTGTTGATGCGAGAACCGAACTTCAAATATAGCACAAAAGTTGAAACGGTGCGATTCACCCCTGCTTGCGTTCAAACCGCTTGTTACAGGCTGGCGTTCTTTCGGTAGCGTTGTTTTCGTTTTATTTTTTTTATGTTGGGCGGAAGACATACTCTTTGGCAAGCTTTGCTTTGAGCGGTGCCTTGTGTGGCTTGACAATGTGTATGTCTGGTTTATTGTCCTTAAAACTCAAATATAAATCCAATAGAAGGTACGATGGTTGCCGACCGCTGATTTAGAATTAATGGAATGGCATTACTTCCGTCTGCTTTTATTGGCTGTCCGTCTGTGGTTTTAAAGCCAGTATTGTCATCATTCCTTTCAAAAGTAAATTTGGGTAAATAAGGAGTTTTATAAAACAGAATATTTTGGAAATCAACAAATATATCTAAACTTACTTTCTTGAAATTGAACTTTTTATCTACTCTCAAATCCAATTGGTTGAAAATAGGTAGTCGCTTGCTGTTGAGTTGTGAATAGTCGTAAACTCCTGTTCCAGTTGTAAAATACATCGCTGTTGAAGCGTTCATATCAAAAGGTGTGTACGGTTGTCCTCCGGCAATTCGGTATTTCAAGCCGATATCCCAATTCTTTTTGAATTTGTAACCAAAAGTAGCCGAAACAATAAACCCATAATCCCAAGTGGAAGGTCTGAATGGATTATCGGTTCCCGAAAATTCCGATTTATAAAGCGTAGCACTGGCTACATAAAAAAGGTTTTTAATCAATTTTTGTTGAATGTATGCTTCAATTCCATACACTCGTCCTCGTCCTGTTGATGCGTATTTGTCGCTACCAACTGCCGAATAATCCGTGCCGATATTGGCATAAGAAATTCCGTTTGTTAAGGAAGTTGGATAATTTCTGTAATCTTTGTAAAATGCTTCAAAAGTAACCCTCAAATCGTTTTTCGGTACAAACTCCGTTCCGATGGTATAGTGTATAGAATTGGTATATTTCAACTCTTTATTGGCAAGTATGCCATTATTGTCTTTATAGCCAAGCATGGTGTAAACAGGCAGTTTGTAATAACTTCCAACGGATGCAGAAATATTCCATTGATTGTTGAAAGCATAAGAAAATGAAACCCTTGGAGAAAGCGTTCTCAATGGATTTAATCCGTTTTTTGTATAGGTATTAATGTCTGCACGAAGACCTCCCGACACTAAGAATTTATCGTCAAAAAATCGTTTTGCAACTTGACCATACACACCAAATTTGAAAAAATCAACTACTGTATTACTTGAAAAACTAACGGCAGGACTAATGACGTTTCCGTTATTATCCTTTACTTCTTCTTTTATCGTATTGAAAATATCGGCATCGTATTTTACATATTGTGCATCTACACCATAACTGTATTTCCAACCGTTTTTAAATTTATTCATATCAAAACGAAGTTTACTTTCCGTTTCATGACTTCCCAAACTAAACAATTTATTTCCACTTTTTGAAGCATTGTTTTCATAACGATCAGCACCATTAAAAAACATATTTCTGCTTAATGCAATAGTAAAAAAACCATTGTTTACCAATCGTTTCAAGGTTGCTCCAACGGTATAATTCCATTGATTGATTAAAGGATTTGCCCGATTGATGTATTCCGTATTGGCATCGCTCTTTTTCGGAACGGCTAATTTAAAATTGTCAATCGCTCCAATTCCTATAAAAGTCAATTCGGTTTTATTGTTGATTTTGTGATTGATTTTGTATTGAAAATCATAGTAGTCAGGGCGAATGGGTAAATCCAATAATTTGAATAAAAATTGCAGATATGAACGCCTTGCCGAAGCCATAAATGTGGTTTTCTTTCCCAATGGACCTTCTAACATTGCTGCAAATTCTGTTCCCGACAAACGAAAGTTTCCACTCAATTTGTCAGGATTGCCATTTCGTTGTTTAATAACAATCGTAGAAGCCAAAGCATTATCATACTTTGCGTTAAAAGCCGATGAAGTGAGTTGTACATCTTGAATAAAAGAAACATTCAAAATTCCAGTAGCTCCGCCACTTGCACCTTGTGTTTGAAAATGGTTTAAAACAGGGATTTCGATACCGTCCAAATAATAGACATTCTCACTCGGGCCGCCACCACGCACAATAATATCGTTACGGTTAGGTGTTGTTCCTCCTGCAACTCCGGGCAATACTTGAATAACTTTTGAAACATCAAAATTTCCACCAGGGTTGGATTTTATTTCTTCGGCTGTTAATTTTTGAGTAGCCAAAGGTGTAATCATATCCGAAGCCCTAACCGATTTTCCAGCATTGATGACCACTTCCTGTAATTCCTGACTTTTCTCGTCCAATTCTATCTGTAGAATTTGGGCATTTCCAGAAGTCAAATTAATGTTGTAAAGCGTGAAAGGTGTGTAACCAATATGCGAAGTTTCTAAATTATATTTTCCAACAGGAAGTTGAACCGAAAAGTTTCCGTTTTCATCGGATAGTGTATTTACTGTGTCTTTTCCGGCAAATTTAAGCACAACTCCAATTAAAACTTCTTGTGTGTTTTTGTCTTTTACGACACCGTTGATAGTACCTATTGTTTGGGCAAAAATATTATTTACAATCAAGAGAAAAACCAATCCTAAAAGTATTTTCTTCATACTACAAACCAATTGATTGGTACAAAAGTAAACTAATTTCTCCAAAAAAAGTCTATTTTTGTACTTTAATTAAAAGTAAATAGTATATTTGTATTCTAAAATCAGTTAAAATGAATTATCGTTTGGTAAAAGATGTAATAGATTTAGTTCAGGAATTTGAGAGTCAAAATGAGGGGAGCACATCATATGACACATCTGTTGAAGGGTTTAAAAATTGGATTTCGACAAACAATAACACTATCGTTAATGAACCGAATTGGGAAGGGAAAGAAAACGGAAGAAGTGCCGAAAGCGTTATTAACACCTTGATTGTGCATTTGAATAGGTATGCAAAAAGCTATTCCAAGTCAGCAATTTTTGGGTCGGATTTTTCTACGCAGGAAGATTTTATTTATCTAATAAATCTCAAAGCATTTGGCGAAATGTCAAAAATGGATTTGATCAAAAAAAACGTACACGAAAAACCGGTTGGAATGCAGATTATCAATCGTTTAATCAATCAAGGTTGGATTGAACAGCGGAATTCTAAAACGGATAAACGAAGCAAAGTGATTTCAATTTCTGAAACGGGTCTTCAAGCCTTGGGGAACCAAATGGATAAAATACGACAAGCTACTTCCATCGTTACCGGAAATTTATCACAAAAGGAGAAAATGGAATTAATCCGCTTACTCAATAAGCTCGATGATTTTCATCAACAGATTTATGATAAAAATATTGACACAGAGAATTTATTGGAAGAAGCATTTAAAAATTTCAACAAATGAAAAAAAAGGTAGCTATAATAGGTTCAGGATTTTCCGGATTGTCGGCTGCTGCTTATGCGGCAAAAGCTGGTCATGAAGTTCATGTTTTTGAAAAACACGATCAGCCGGGCGGTAGAGCCAGACAATTTACCACAGAGCAAGGTTTTGTTTTTGACATGGGACCAAGCTGGTATTGGATGCCTGATATTATGGATAAATTTTTTGCTGATTTCGGCTACAAAACCTCAGATTTCTTTGATTTAATTTCCTTAAATCCTCAGTTTGAAATGATTTTTTCTGATGAGAAAATGAATATTCCTGAAAATTTTGAAGACTTAAAAGTGCTGTTTGAAACGATAGAAAAAGGTGCAGGAGTTCAATTAGAAAAATTTATTCAGTCGGCAAAGTACAAATACGAGGTGGGTATGAAAGACTTCGTTACAAAACCTAGTCACAGTTGGTTAGAATTTGTATCTCCCAAAATTGTGAAAAGTGCATTGAAATTAAATTTGCTCACAAATTTCAGAAGCTATGTTGACAGCTACTTTAAAGATGAGAAGTTACGAATGCTGATGGAATTTCCTGTTATTTTTTTAGGAGCATCGCCAAAAAATATTCCAGCATTGTACAGTCTGATGAATTATGGAGGCTACGCATTGGGTACGCATTATCCGATGGGAGGATTTTACCAATTGGTATTGGCAATGCAGCAGGTTGCAGAAAAACAAGGAGCAATTTTTCACTTTAATAAAACGGTTGAGAAAATCAATACGAGCCATAACAAAATAACTTCTTTGCAGATAAATGGAGAAAATATAGCTTTTGATACCGTGATCGCTTCTTCAGATTATCATCACACCGAAACACTTTTAGAGGAGCGATTAAGAAATTATACCGAAGAATATTGGCAAAGCAGAACATTTGCACCGTCAAGTTTGATATTTTATTTGGGTATAAATCAAACTATTCCGAACCTCAAACACCACACACTATTTTTTGAAAACGATCTAGACAAGCATATTGATTGTATTTATGGAGAAAAAAAATGGCCAGAAAA
>CAYXHX010000237.1:0-4473 GCA_964464835.1 uncultured Chitinophagaceae bacterium
TATATCAATACCATGGATTCTGTTTCTGAAAGAGGCGTGAATAGTTTTCAATTGGTAAAAACACCTTCCGGATGGAAAGTATCAAGCATTATTTGGGATATTGAAAAACCAGGTTTGCCCATACCGGCTGCATATTTACCCAAAAAATAAATGTATAAATTTACATATACCCTAATTAAATTTCACTTTTTACGATGATACATTTTAAGTACACTATTTTATATGTGGATGATGTGAATACTACTTTAATTTTTTATGAAAAAGCTTTTGGTTTTAAGAGAAAGTTCATTTCCCCCGATAACGAATATGGCGAATTAGAGACAGGTGAAACCACGCTTTCTTTTGCTTCAAAAACGTTGGCTGCATCCAATTTAAAAAAAGGCTTTATTGAAAGTGATTTATCCAATAAACCGTTTGCCATAGAAATAGGTTTTGCCACAGATAATGTAGAAGCCACTGTGAATACGGCTGTAAGTGCAGGAGCTACAATTTTAGAACATCCTAAAACAACTTCATGGGGCCAGGTTGTAGCTTATGTCCGCGATCCCAATGGCTTCCTCATTGAGATTTGTACTCCAATGGAAGAATCATAATCCTCTTTTTCAGCTTTTTAAAACAAGCATGTATTCATTTAAAAATGCCAGCCAATTTTATGGAGCTTCATTAATTATCAATTATCAATTCCCCATTAACAATAAATAATTCCTTCCACTTAGATTTTACCATTTTTTAAACCTATTGCTTTGGAAATTTGAGTAGTTTTGCCGCCTTATTCTATTTCAAATGAAATTGATCAAGCGGAGGATTTTTACTTTAGCAAAAAAGCAGGCCGGCTTAATTATGGTTGCTGTATTTCTTTTTTTTATTGCCACTGCATTTATCTCATGCAACAACAACGCCGGTAATGCTGCTGTCAATAGTAAAATTGCCAATGATTCAGCCAACTTTACAAGTGTTCATTGGAATGATAGCCTGGTAAATTTTGGTACAGTAAATCAAGGTGAAAAAATTCATATTTTATTTCATTGTAAAAACACCGGCACAAAACCTTTGTATATTGTTTCCGTTCAACCTTCCTGTGGATGCACTGTTGCTTCCTATACAAAAGAAGCGATTGCACCCGGCGCAGAAGGCAATGTAGATGCAGTATTTGACAGTGGCCATAGCAATACTCCGGATGTACGAAAAGTAATTTCAGTAACTACCAATACAATTCAGGCATCACCCACACTTGTATTCACAGGCACAGTTATACTCAAGGAAAAAGAAGACAAAAACGATCTTTAAATTTTTTAATATTTCAACAAACATTTAAATAAACACAATCACAATGAACGCAACTTTATTAATGGCAAGCCCGGATGGGCAGGGAGGTTCCAGTTTTTCACTCATTATGATGGGCGCCATCATACTTGTATTCTGGTTATTCATGATTCGTCCACAAGCTAAGAAAGCCAAAGAACAGAAAAAATTTATTGAGGGAATGCAAAAGGGCGATAAGATAGTTACAATTGCAGGAATTCATGGCACAATTTATAAAGTGAATGATGACGGGACTATCCAATTGGAAGTAAGCCCGGGCAGTTACTTGAAAATTGAAAGGTCAGCAATCAGCCTCGAATGGAGCAAAGCCTCAGATAAAGCGGCCACTCCGGCACCAATCAAATAATTTTTTTTATAAAAAAATCGCAAAGGGCTTCGGCCCTTTTTTTATCCCTGTAAATAAGCAATGTTTTTTATTTTTACCTTGTCAAAAAAATTGAATGCAAAAAAAAGTTGGGCTTACAGGGGGGATGGGCAGCGGAAAATCCATTGTTGCTAAAGTATTTGAAACATTGGGTATCCCGGTTTTTGATGCGGATACCTATGCAAAGAAAATCCTGGTTACAGATATTCATATTCAACAAAAAATAAAACAACTTTTTGGTGAGTGTTCGTATGAAAATGGTCAATTAAACAAAGCCTATTTGGCGAATATTGTTTTCAATGATCCATATAAATTAACACAATTAAATAACATTGTACATCCTGCTACTATCGAAGGTGCAAATAATTGGATGAAGCAACAAACTTCACCTTATATGATTAAAGAAGCAGCATTGATTTTTGAAGCCGGCGCTGACAAACACCTCGATATTGTTATTGGTGTTTTTGCTCCAGTTGAAATAAGAATTCAAAGAGTGATGATGCGTGATAATATCGGCAGGGAACATGTGGAAGCCCGCATGAAAAATCAAATGGATGAAGAGGAAAAAATGAAGCTGTGTAATCATGTCATTATTAATGATGAAAAACAATTAATCATCCCGCAAGTACTCAGCTTACATGACATCATACTCAATAGTAAAAAAGAATTTTATGATCATTGAAATGCCTGATTTACCTTACTATGCAGTAATTTTTACTTCTGTTAAAACAGGCATTGATGAAAGTGGCTATGAAGAAATGGCGGATAAAATGTTTTCACTTGCTGCAACTCAAAAAGGTTTCCTGGGTGTAGAATCTGCACGGAATGAAATTGGCATTACCGTTTCATATTGGAAAACAGAGGAAGATATTTTGAATTGGAAAAAAAATATGGAGCATGTAATTGCTCAAAAAATGGGTATTGAAAAATGGTACCAATATTATTCGGTACGCATTTGCAAAGTGGAAAGACAATATGGGTTTAAAAAATAAATACGATGTCAAACTTCATCCAAAAACAAATTTTTCAATTCCGGTGAAGGCAACCAGCAAGCTTCTTTTTTACCAAACCACCGGTATCTGTTTTTAGCAATCCATGAATAAACTCCATCCCGTATAAAGCGAGGAACAATTATTAAAATATATAACCATGACCATGGTGCGGAAAGTTTTTTTACAGATTTTAAAGCACCTGTAGATCTTGTGTAAATAATTCCATTTTCATACAGGATAAATGAATCAAAATGTTTTTCTGCCAACTTATTTTCTTTGAGTACCTGCTGCCCGATTCCGGATTGCAAGGATGCAAAACGAAAAAGTTTTTTCTGATCATGCCGGATAATAAATTGCACACTTGTGTTGCATAAATTACATACGCCATCAAAAAAAATTATGGGATTTTTTATTTGGCTTATATCAATCAAATTTACAGGTTGTAAAAAATTATTGCATATTATGAAAGACCTTATTTACGTCTTCATCCTGTTCGAGCCGCTCGATCAATTTTGAAACATCTTCAGCCTGTTCATCATTCACAGGCACTGTTGTTTGTGGGATCCATTCCAATTCGGCGCTCAACGGCGTGATGTTTTTTTCTTCCAAGGCCTTTTGAAGATTGCCGAAGTCTGTAAAGTTGCAACGTAAAATAATAATGGAATCTCCATTTTCATTTTCCCCCTCCCCCATTTCATCGAGGCCATGATCAATTAATTCCAACTCCAATTCATCCATATCCAAACCCTCCGGGTTTAATTTAAACACACCCATTTTTTTAAATTGAAAGCTTACGCTGCCACTATTTCCCAATGCGCCGCCGCCTTTATTAAAATGTGATTTTACGTTGGCTACAGTACGTACATGATTGTCAGTAGCAGTTTCTACTAAAATGGCCACACCATGCGGTGCATAGCCTTCATATAAAATTTCTTCATAATTCTCGGTGTCTTTACCCAATGCTCTTTTAATGGCTGCTTCTACCCTATCCTTGGGCATGCCCACACTTCGGGCGTTTTGATAGCACCTGCGCAAAGCAGGATTGGTATCGGGGTCAGGGCCACTGTTTTTAACGGCAATCACAATTTCTTTTCCAATTCGTGTAAATTGTTTTGCCATGCGGTCCCAGCGGGCAAACATAGTGGCTTTTCTTACTTCAAAAATTCTTCCCATTTTTTCAAATAATTATTTAGAGGTTTTATTTTTCCCTTGATGTTTTAAAATAAAGTTTTGCAAAATTAAAACCTGCAGGCGAGCCTTCCAAGTATAAAAAAAACCGCCGGTTACATTCAGCGGTTTTAATTTTTCTTATTAAAAAAATTATGCTTCCTCAGATTTAGGATGGAGCATCATTTTCCGTATATACAGGATTAAATGTATTACTCCAAAAACAATAGCAATGATCAATAATAATTTGTCAGAATCCCAACCTGCTGAATACTGGTGTAAAAAACCGGTAATGATTAATAAAATACTTAGTGCAACGCCAACATATCTTGCCGTATGCATACCCACCCTATTTTCTGTACCATTACCAGGCGAATCCATGTATCAGCCGGAAGAAACACCATCATGAATAAACAGGTAGCGATTCCAAGAATGGGTACTAAAGGTACAAGCGGCGTTTTAAATGCCCTGTCTAACCCGGGCATTTTTTTACGCATGACCCAAATGCCCGCACAAACAAGGATAAAGGCAAACAATGTTCCGATACTTGTCATTTCACCAACAACACGTGCCGGTAAAAATGCAGCAAACAAACTCACAAACAACATAAACAATAAATTGCTTTTT
>CAYXHX010000238.1:0-1679 GCA_964464835.1 uncultured Chitinophagaceae bacterium
GTTCAGGCAAGAATAATGGAATCACAACCCCCCCCCATTCGTATCATTTGCCCTGGAAGGGTTTTTCGCAATGAAACGATCAGTGCAAGGGCACATTGTTTTTTCCACCAGGTGGAAGGTTTATATATAGATGAACAAGTAAGTTTTGCCGACCTCAAACAAACTTTGTATTTTTTTGTACAGGAAATGTTTGGCAAGAATGTAAAAGTGCGATTCAGGCCTTCATATTTTCCCTTCACAGAACCAAGTGCAGAAATGGATATCAGTTGCCTGATATGTGGCGGTGACGGTTGCAATATTTGTAAGCATACAGGTTGGGTGGAAATTTTGGGAAGCGGTATGGTACACCCACGCGTACTGGAAAATTTTAAAATTGATTCCAATAAATATTCAGGCTTTGCATTTGGAATGGGTATCGAAAGAATTTGTCAATTGAAATACAGGGTAAATGACTTGCGCTTATATTCTCAAAACGATTTGCGTTTTTTACAACAATTCAGGGGCATTGTATAAAATTAAAACCCATTTTTTATTTATCGTAACAGTGCAACCCAACCACTTTTTTTGGGGAAATAGTCACTCTTCGGATTAATAATATAATAATATGTGCCAAGAGGTAAAGGTTTTCCATTTATAGTACCATCCCAAACTCTGCTTGAATTATCATAACCTTCCGCATGATAAACCACTTGCCCATACCGGTTAAAAACATCTACCGTATTTCCATAAAAAGTTTCCAGGCCATTAATGATCCATTTATCATTGATACCATCCCCATTCGGCGAAAAGGCATTGGGTATTTTAAATTCTTTTAATACATGTACAAAAATTTGTCTCGATGCATAACAATTCCCCAAGCCATTTACATTCACCGTATATAAAATATCCACCGGGGGTTTTGAATCGGGTTGAGGGATATTCGCCGCATTCAGGTAAACAACAGGTGTCCACAAATAAGTGAGGGCAGTACCGGTATAGATCATTGGAAGACGTACAGTGTCACCAAGAAAAACAGATACTTCCTGTGGCCCATCAATTATTGGGTTTGGATATATAATTACTTGCTGAGCCGTTGATGTATCAAAACAATTTTTATCTGAACGGGTGATTAATTGTACAAAAAATGTATCTCCTGTACTATAGGTCTTATCCGGGTTTTCTAAAGAATCTGTTGTGCCATCTCCAAAATCCCATAACCAACCGGCAATTGCCCCGGGAGATATGGTGGATTCATTTTCAAAATGCACATTATTATTATTCAAGCAATAAAAACCATTGTAATTAAATGCAGCTACAGGTATTGGATCCCTGCTGATAATATTCATTGTATCATCGAAACAGCCAATATCTGTAATGGTTCTTAGTGAAACATTGTAATCGCCGAAATTCGCATATTTTTTAAACACGTTTTGCGAAGTAGAAGTACTGCCATCTCCAAAATTCCAATTCCATTGAACTGCTATATTACTGTATGTAAGAGATGAATCTTTAAAAAACAAACTATCATTTCCACAATGATTATAATCCAATGACCATTGAGCTACCGGCTTTTCTACAACTCGTACATCAAAATCCATATCATGCTCATTCGTGCAACCATCCTGGATAGGAGCAATAGATTTGATATGCACATGAAAAGAATCTAATTGGGAAAAATTGAACGTTCCTGGGAAAGTATA
>CAYXHX010000238.1:1689-3804 GCA_964464835.1 uncultured Chitinophagaceae bacterium
AATAAAAGATTTTATACTTTCCTTTTGATTAAGTATCATATCTATAATATGTTTGTCCGCCCATATTAAAGGTGCTGTCCGGAACTGGTTTCTCGAAAAAAATATCGGTATTCGGAGTGAGGGCTGCTGCATTACTGAAGCTCACCGTGAATTCCACTGGCTGGTAAACGATAGATATTGATAATTTAAAAGTTGTGTTCCTGCAGGTGATCAAATTTTTTGGAGTAGCATACGGATTATATACCGTTAAAAAATTAGCTAATTTTTTGGTGCTGAAACCCGGGTTGTAGCCATAACTTTCTTCCGGGCCATATCCATACACAATTGCATTGAATCCACTATCAGCATGTACATTGTGACTCCCTGGTTCCAGGTCAAAGCGTGCATACGAATAAATCGGGTCCACTGGCATTGGCCTGAATTGATAACCTAGTGAATCTCCATCCAGCCTGAAACTTGCTGTATCATTTGTAAGTATAACTACATTCATATAATGTTCTGTGATATTCGCTACATCAGGGCATTCAACCACTGCTGCACCCAAATCCATTGGCCTTGGCGTAATATAAATCATTTCCGGGTCGCCATTGCCGCTATTTCTATTTCCACATTCGTTTGTAGTGGTGATATACTGCGCCATCATCACAGGAATATTCGAAGTAATTTCCGAAATACTATCATTCGTAAATTCATAATACAACCCATTGATGAGATTTGTGAGCCTTACGCCGTTTAATGCAACATTTGTAGTGGTGTCTGTAACAAGAACCCTGAAATAGTTGTGGCCCATTTGTTTTGTAGGGATGAGAAAAAATTTATTTCCCAAGGCACCATTGGGCATTATTTGTTGGAAAATAATATCTGATGTAGTATTTCCTCCACCACAATTAATAGTGATATCCGATGAACCACTAAAGACTGAAATTTTACGACAGGGAACAGTACTGTCTATATTTACTGTCCTGATAGAAGTCCCTGTTAAATCTTCTCCTGTAAATACTCCATTGTTCTGTCCCGTTTGCGCACCAAAAAGATTATATACATCACCTTTATTTAATTGTACAATAAATGGCACTCCGGCAATATGTGTTTGAGTGTTTACCGAAGGAATAATCTCTACCTCAGTACTATCTTCAGTAGCAACTACAAAACAATATCCCGCTGCATTTTTATTCGTTGATTGTTGTGTAAAATTGAGTGAAGTATAAAATTGACCTAAAGAACTTACAGGTGTTAATAAGGTGGTTGCAGAACTATTATTATCATAAATATGACAAAAAGCCACAATGGGTGTTGAACTTATTATATGTATCCCATTATGTGAAAGGCCTTCAGCCACAATACGCGCATCAGTGCCAACTACTTTGGGCATTACATCAGTTGTAAACATTGAATTTGCAGAATAAGTGTAAGTTTTAGACCAACCAATTGAAGGGATTTCCACAGTAATGATTGCATCAGAATTTCCTGATATATAAAAAACCATTTCCTGTGAACCACCGGATGTATTTACGGTACCATCCGGGTTGTACATAGAAAGATGCGCCCCATAGCCGGCCCAGAATTCTTTTCCTGTATTATTGAATTCTTGTGCCTGCAATAGACTGCTGAATAGTACTAAAGAAAAAAAAAGTAGATTTTTCAAAATATTCTTTTAAATCAATTTTATTCGAATGTAGCAAAAAAAACAGCAATTTTTACTGCTTTTCTTGTGAAACGATTGAAGCTGTATATTTAATATTTAAACCCGGTTCTAATTTCAAAAATCTTTCTTGAAAATTTTAAAATAAAATTTCCATGTATTCAATAGTTCACCATTTTTTTCACATTTGAATGCTTAAACATTGATTATATTTGCCCTTTCAAAAAAATTATGGAATACAATACAGGCCGCAACTACCTTGTAATGCGGGAATATGGAAGGCATATTCAGCGCATGGTAGAATATCTTTTAACCATTGAAGACAAACAAAAAAGACAGGAACAGGCTCAAATAGTCATCGAACTTATGGGCGCATTAAACCCGCATCTCAAAAATGTGGAAGACTTCAGGCACATGCTTTGGGATCATTTATTTTTTATCAGTGATTTCAAATTGGATGTTGACAGCCCCTA
>CAYXHX010000238.1:3814-4466 GCA_964464835.1 uncultured Chitinophagaceae bacterium
CCCGCATAAAGAAACATATAAAGCAAAATCTGATCCCATACCATATCCGCGCAGGTATCCAAAATATATTCATCTCGGAAAAAACCTCGAAGTACTGATTCATAAAGCTTTGCAGGAAAATGACCCTGAAAAAAAGGAAGGTTTTGCAAATGCCATTGCCTATTATATGAAATTAACCTATAGTACATGGCACAAGGAATTGGTGCATGATGATGCCATTCGTGCTGAACTTAACACTATTTCAAACGGGCAATTAGAATTCAGCAACACACCATTTATTAAACACCAGGCGCCAAATTTTGAGCGTGATGATTTCAGGCCTGGAAATACACGCAGGCAAAATTTTGGTAACCGGAACCAACGCAATAATAATAGCAACAACCGCAATGGCCAACGTGATAACCGCGGTGGCAATAATCGCAATAATAGCAACCGGAATAATAATTTTAAGAAAAGGTATCCATAAAAAAACCGGCAATGCCGGTTTTTTAATTTTTACTTTATTGTTTTCTTACAAAACAGAAATTCCAATACTTGCATCATTACTGATCTTCAGAATCTTTTTCTTTCCATCTTTGACCAATGAGCAATAAAAGGAATCACCGGCATCTTTGCTGGTAAATGAAATGGTTTCAGCAGGTTCAAACCCTTC
>CAYXHX010000239.1:0-2372 GCA_964464835.1 uncultured Chitinophagaceae bacterium
CGGTGCATGTGCCTTTAAGTAATGCAGCTATTTTAGAAGCTCAATTATTAATGTTGTCTGCACATAATATTTTGAATCCACAAAACGGTACTCCTATCACGCTTCCTTCACAGGACATGGTATTAGGCCTGTATTATATTACAAAAGGAAAAAAATCCGTAGGTAACGAAAAGATCAAAGGAGAAGGCATGACTTTCTATAATATGGAAGAAGCCATGATTGCCTATAATGAAGGAATTGCTGATTTGCATGCCCATGTAAAAGTGCGCATTAAAGTTCGAGAAAAAGGCGCTTTGGTAAAAAAGATTATTGAAACAACTATTGGCCGCATCATGTTTAATCAAATGGTGCCAAAAGAAGTTGGTTATATTAATGCAATCCTTACCAAGAAAAACCTGCGCGAGATAATTGGCGATATTATCAAAATCACAGATATACCAACTACTGCAAAATTCCTGGATGATATTAAAACCCTTGGATTCAGAATGGCCTTCAAAGGCGGTTTATCATTCAGTGTAAATGATTTAATCATTCCTGACATTCGCGATACATTGCTTGAAAATGCAAAGACAGAAGTGGATGAGGTTTGGGAAAATTATAATATGGGATTCATTACCAATAATGAAAGATACAACCAGGTTATTGATATTTGGAGCCGCGTAGATACGCGCCTTACTGAAACACTGATCCGTGAAATGGCAACAGACAAAAATGGTTTCAACTCAGTGTATATGATGCTTGATTCCGGCGCACGGGGATCTAAAACACAGGTAAAACAGTTGGCAGGTATTCGTGGCCTGATGGCTAAACCAAGAAAAAGTGGTTCAAGTGGTTCTGAAGTTATTGAAAACCCAATTCTTTCAAACTTTAAAGGTGGATTGAATGTATTGGATTACTTCATTTCCACACACGGTGCGCGGAAAGGTTTGGCGGATACAGCATTGAAAACAGCAGATGCCGGTTACCTTACACGCCGTCTTGTAGATGTTGCACAGGATGTGGTGATTACAGAAGAAGATTGTGGCACATTAAGAGGGATTGCCATTTCTGCATTAAAAGATAATGAAGATATCATTGAGCCTTTATCTGACAGGATTGTTGGGCGTATGTCATTACACGATGTGTATCATCCTCAAACCGATGAATTATTAATAGGTGCTGGTGCAGAAATAACACACGATGCCGCTCACCATATTGAAGAAGCAGGATTGGAAACTGTGGACATTCGTTCTGTTCTGACTTGTGAAACAAAACGTGGTGTTTGTGTAAAATGCTATGGCAAAAACCTGGCGACGGGTTACCTCGCACAAAAAGGAGATGCTGTAGGAATTATTGCAGCACAATCTATTGGAGAGCCGGGTACACAGCTTACCCTACGTACTTTCCACGTGGGTGGTGTAGCGGGTTCATCTTCAGTAGAATCGAAACTGATTGCAAAATTTGATGCGACTGTTCATTTCGACGGATTACGAACCGTTGTTGCTCAAAATGCTGAAGATAAAAAATCCATTATTGTAATTGGCCGTACGGGTGAAGTAAGATTGATGGATAATAAGAATGACCGGATTTTAATTACCAATAACGTTCCTTATGGTTCAGTATTGATGGTGAAAGATGGACAGGCTGTGAAAAAAGGAGATGTAATTTGCACCTGGGATCCATTCAACAATATTATAATCTCTGAGATTTCCGGTGAAGTGAAATTTGAAAATGTATTGGAAGGCATTACGTATCGCGAAGAATCCGATGAACAAACCGGCCATCGCGATAAAGTGGTTATTGATACAAAAGATAAAACTAAAATCCCCGGAATGGAGGTTGTGGGTAAAGAAACAAAAATCTATAACCTGCCTGTTGGAAGCCGTCTTGTAGTTGAAGAAGGCGAGCAAGTGAAAGCCGGGCAGATTTTAGTAAAAATCCCGCGCACTCTTAGAAAATCAAGTGATATTACCGGAGGTTTACCGCGTGTAACAGAATTATTTGAAGCTCGTAATCCTAGTAACCCCGCGGTTGTTTGTGAGATTGATGGTGTTGTAGCATTTGGAAATATTAAAAGAGGAAACCGAGAAATTGTGGTGGAAGCAAGAGATGGTATTATTAAAAAATATCTTGTACCACTTACAAGACAAATTCTTGTACAGGAAGGTGATTTTGTAAAAGCTGGTACTCCTTTAAGTGACGGGCAAATTGCACCTGCTGATATTCTATCTATTCGCGGCCCATTTGCCGTACAGGAATATGTGGTAAATGAAATACAGGAAGTATATCGTTTACAAGGCGTTAAAATCAATGATAAACACATTGAAGTAATCGTTCGCCAAATGATGAAAAAAGTGGAAATAGTTGATGCCGGCGATACAAAATTCCTTGAA
>CAYXHX010000239.1:2411-3409 GCA_964464835.1 uncultured Chitinophagaceae bacterium
GATGCACACCCGGCAACCGCACAACCGGTATTATTAGGGATTACTAAAGCGTCATTGGGCGTTCAAAGTTGGATCAGCGCTGCTTCCTTCCAGGAAACTACGAAAGTATTGAGTACGGCTGCCATACAAGGCAAGACGGATGATATGATGGGGCTGAAAGAAAATGTAATTACAGGCCATCCCATCCCTGCCGGAACAGGTATGCGCGAATTTGAAAATATGATTGTGGGTAACAAAGAGGAATATGAATTGCTGAATACAGCACGCGAAGCCATGAATTTTGATGAAGAAGAATAATGCTATTTGATAATTACATTTAAACCGCCTTTAGTGGCGGTTTTTTTTTATCTATACATACCAACCATTTTTGATTACATTACCTTAAAAACACAACTTCAGTGGAGGTTGAATTGATTGCATACTGTTCACTGATTTGTTCAGCATTTGTCTTGTGGTTGGTTGCATACATCGCTACAACAAATGTAACGCTTAAAGATGCAAGTAAAAATTTGTTTTTCATTTTGCTTTTTTTTTAAATTAAAAATGTTTACGAAAACAAATGTCCATTTACTTTTTGATATGAAAAACGTGATTTTTCACGGATTGGGCGTGATTTTTCACTGATTTATATTTGAAAAATTTGTTGGAATTTTGCGGGCTTTTTTTGAAGACTTCATTGCAACCTTTTAATAATTACAATGTAGTTGGCCTGGCGGCCAACTAAGGAATAGAAACAGGGAGAAAAAAACCGAACTTTAAAAAAAAATCCACCGAATTCTTTGAGTGGTTTGAAGGAGTTTTAATTACATACGCTAATCCAATTTCAACACTGCAAGAAAGGCTTCCTGGGGAATTTCTACATTCCCAATCTGACGCATTCTCTTTTTACCTTCTTTTTGTTTTTCGAGTAGTTTTCGTTTACGGCTGATATCACCACCATAACATTTTGCAGTAACATCTTTGCGCATTGCACTGATATTTTCCCGAGCAATTACTTT
>CAYXHX010000239.1:3419-4453 GCA_964464835.1 uncultured Chitinophagaceae bacterium
GGCAATAATTCTTTTAATTTTTCACAAAGCTTTCTTCCAAAATCCTGTGAACGGCTGCGATGTATGAGCGCACTGAGTGCATCTACTTTTTCACTATTCAGAAGGATATCCATTTTTACAATATCAGCAGGCCGGTAGCCAATCGGGTGATAATCAAATGATGCGTACCCGCGGGTTGAACTTTTTAATTTATCATAAAAGTCAAATACAATTTCAGTGAGTGGCATTGCGAAAATCAATTCAACACGTGTTGCCGTCAGGTAACTTTGATTGATGAGCATTCCTCTTTTACCGAGGCATAAAGTCATGATATTCCCGATATAATCCGGTAGTGTAATAATTTGTGCTTTGATAAATGGTTCATCTATATGATCAATCTTTGTGGTATCCGGCATTTGTGCGGGATTATTCACAATGATTTTTTCCTGCCTTGTTGTATAGGTATGGAAACTTACGTTTGGAACTGTTGTAATAACGGTTTGATTAAATTCACGTTCCAATCTCTCCTGGATTATTTCCATGTGCAAAAGCCCGAGAAACCCGCAACGAAAGCCAAAACCCAATGCCTGCGAGGTTTCCAACTCAAAAGTAAGAGAAGCATCATTGAGTTGCAATTTATCCATACAATCCCGGAGTTCTTCAAAGTCTTCAGTGACTACCGGAAAAATTCCTGCAAAAACCATGGGCTTTACTTCTTCAAAACCCTGGATCATAGGTGCAGGATTTGATGCCAAAGTAATGGTATCTCCCACTTTCACTTCTTTTGCATTTTTTATTCCGGTAATGATGTAACCTACATTTCCTGCACTAATATCTTTGGTGGGTACAAGCCCCATTTTTAAAACACCTACTTCATCCGCAAAATATTCTTCACCTGTTGCTACAAATTCTATCTTGTCTCCTTTTTTTAATGTGCCGTTGAATACCCGAAAGTAGGCAATGATTCCCCTGAAACTATTGAAAACACTATCAAAAATCAATGCTTGCAATGGCGCAGCAGGGTCACCTTTTGGCGCAGGTATTTTTTCAATCAC
>CAYXHX010000240.1:0-4439 GCA_964464835.1 uncultured Chitinophagaceae bacterium
GTTTTATCTTAAAACATGGGCTGAAAACCTGTAATTTTACATTCATAAATATATTTATTCCTGATGGATATAACACCCGGGCCACTCCTTAAGAAAATTCATTCCCCGCAAGATTTGAAAAAACTCTCTCGTACACAACTGCCAGAATTGTGCGATGAATTAAGGCAATATATTGTAGATGTTGTAAGTGTTCATGGCGGCCATTTCGGAGCAAGCCTTGGCGTAGTGGAACTAAGTATCGCATTACATTATATTTATAATACTCCTTATGATCAATTGGTTTGGGATGTTGGCCACCAGGCTTATGGCCACAAAATCCTTACCGGGCGTATGGAGAATTTCGTAACCAATAGGAAGTATAAAGGGCTCAGTGGATTTCCCAAAAGAAGTGAAAGTGAATATGATACTTTTGGCGTTGGGCATTCTTCCACATCTATTTCTGCTGCACTTGGAATGGCTATTGCTGCGAAACTCAAACATGAAAAAAGAAAGTCTATTGCCGTGATTGGGGATGGCGCACTCACCGCCGGGCTTGCTTTCGAAGCTATGAACCATGCAGGAGTAGCCGATGCTGACCTACTGATCATTCTCAATGATAATTGCATGAGCATTGATCCGAATGTAGGCGCATTAAAAGAATACCTCACCGATATTAGTACTTCCCCGGTTTATAATAAAGTACGGGATGATATTTGGCATATGTTGGGCAAATTACCTGTCGGAAAAAATTTCAGCCGGGAAATGATCAGCAAATTTGAAGCAAGCGCCAAAGGCATGGTAAGCAAAAGCAGTAATTTATTCGAAGCATTAAAACTGCGTTATTTCGGCCCTATTGATGGCCACAATATTACCAAGCTGGTAGATACATTGAAAGATTTGAAAAAAATTCCGGGCCCAAAATTACTACATATCATTACTGTAAAGGGGAAAGGGTATGCACTTGCTGAAAAAGACCAAACGAAATGGCATGCGCCCGGTTTATTTGATAAAGTAACAGGAGAAATTTATAAAAAAACACATGCCATTCCGCAGCCTCCAAAATACCAGGATGTTTTTGGGCATACAATTATTGAATTAGCTGAAGCAGATGAAAAAATAATGGGCATTACCCCGGCAATGCCAAGTGGTTCGTCATTGAAATATATGATGGAAAAAATGCCGAATCGCGCATTGGATGTAGGTATTTGTGAACAACATGCGGTTACACTTAGCGCCGGGCTTGCTACTCAGGGGATGAAAGTTTTTTGCAATATTTATTCCTCCTTTATGCAAAGGGCTTATGACCAGGCTGTACACGATGTAGCCATTCAAAAACTGCCTGTTATATTTTGCCTCGATCGTGCTGGGTTGGTTGGAGAAGATGGGCCTACGCATCACGGCGCATATGATATTGCTTATTTCCGTTGTATTCCAAATATGGTTATCAGTGCACCGATGAATGAATCTGAGTTGAGAAACCTGATGTACACTGCACAACTTGATTCAAATAAAAATCCTTTTGTGATTCGTTATCCGAGAGGGGAAGGCGTAATGCCGGATTGGAAAACTCCATTTGAAGAAATAAAGATTGGAACGGGCAGAAAATTATCAGGTGGAACTGAAAGAAAAGACGGGAAAAATATTGCCATACTTTCATTAGGCCATCCCGGTAATTTTGTAACTGCTGCCATTCGTGAATTGAAGTCGGAAGGCATCCATCCTGCACATTATGATTTACGTTTTGTAAAACCATTGGATGAAAAAATGTTGCATGAAGTGTTTGCAAAATTTAAAAGGATTATTACGGTAGAAGATGGTTGCATCCAGGGTGGTGCGGGCAGTGCGGTTTTGGAATTCATGGCGGAAAATAATTATAACGCTGATGTGAAAATGCTCGGTATCCCGGACAGGATTATTGAACATGGCTCCTTGAAAGAATTGCATCATGAATGTGGATTTGATGCGAAAGGAATAGCAGCCGCTGTTCATGAAATGCTGGATAAAAAAAGCAACCCTGATAGGATTGTAAAAATGAAAGAAGCTAAAGAAATTACTTTATAAGGATTTTTGAGCCTGTGCAAATATGTACAGGTTATTGAAAATAAAGATTCCTCGATTACATACTTTCTTCCTGATTTTCCTCTTCTGAATAAGCATCATTCCATTCTACGATAAAGTTGTTCATGCCATGGCCCAACAATAAGAACATCATTTTTTGTTGCACCATTTCAAGCAGGGATAAGAAAAGGAAAATGGCATGCAATTTATTTTCACAGCCGCTGAATAATTTTTCAAATGCCACAGTTTTTTCTGAACGAACGATTTGTGCTACGGCATCACGGCTTTCTTCCATGGTATAATTATATTGTACCACTGTATGCACCGGTTTATTGATTCGTTCCTGCATCCGGAGCATCACTTTATCGAAAGCTTTCATTAACTTATACAAGGTGACATTCTGAATTTCTGTACCTTCAGAAGATTCTTCGCCAATTGCATATAATTCTTTTTGAAGGTTGCCACGGCGCGCCATTTTTAAACGTGCTGCTTCGAGATCTGCCATACTAATGGCAGCTTCTTTAAACCGCCGGTATTCCAATATTTTATCAACCAATTCCTGGCGTGGGTCAATTTCATTTCCTGCGGCATCCAATTCTTTTCTTGGAATGAGCATCTTTGCCTTGATACGCATCAATGTGGAAATGAAAAGAATAAATTCACTGCTCAGGTCAATATTCAATTTCTCTTGCTCATGAATATAATCAAGAAAATCATTGATAATTTTAGTGATGTTGATATTATAAATATCCAATTCATCCCGCTCAATAAAAAATAATAAAAGATCGAAGGGGCCTTCGAATTGTTCAAGTTTTATTTGATAGCCATTTTGCTCCACGGGAAAGATTTTAGTAAATATACTATTTTGCCGCAGGCACGCAGGGCTACAGCAAAATAGTATAAAAAAAAGATTTTATTTTTTCAGTGCATCCCTGATTTCAATGAGCAACTGATCTGTAGAAGAAGGCGCTGCTGGTATCGCCGGTTTTTCTTCTTCTTTCTTTTTCAAATTATTCATGCCTTTAATCATTAGGAAAATGATGAATGCAAGAATCAGGAAATTGATTAATACAGTTATGAAATTTCCGTATGCAAAAATTGCAACATCAGCAACTTTCCTTGCTTCAACAAGCGGCATTCCGGCAGGCACATCACCTTTGAGCACAATATATAAATTGCTGAAATCCGGTTGCCCGATGATGGAAGCTACGATTGGCATGATCAGGTCATTCACTACTGAATCAACAATTTTTCCAAAAGCAGCGCCGATGATTACACCTACAGCAAGATCCATTACATTGCCTCTGAGGGCAAACTGTTTAAATTCTTTTACAAATCCCATACATTAAATTTTTTTGTGGTTTTAAATTAGATTGAGCAAACTTACTTTTTTATTCCGGGATATTGCATATTCAAACTTTTCAAAAGTTTATGCAATGTTTCTGCCGCCACATATTCCTTATACCAGTTCTGATCAGATGGAAGGATGGCCCAGGGTACATCATTGCAATGCTTGAATACATCCTGGTAGGCGCTCATATATTCTTTCCATAATTTTCTTTCTGTAAAATCATTTTCGTTGTACTTCCATTGTTTACGTGGGTCCCGTATCCGCTCATCTAATCTTTTCTTTTGCTCATCAGGTGAAATATGCAGGTAAAATTTTAAAATATGGGTATTGTTCAGCTTTAATAATTTCTCAAAATCATTGATTGCCTGCATTCTTTCCATAGCCGTTTCATCATCAATAATTTTATGAACACGGGTAACTAAAACATCTTCATAATGGGATCGGTTAAACACTTGTATATAACCTTTGGCGGGTGTGTGTTTGTGAATTCGCCAAAGAAAATCATGTGACAGTTCTTCGGCGGTAGGTACTTTGAAAGACTGTACCAATACACCTTGCGGATTAAATTTGCCAAAAACATTTCTCACAAGGCCATCTTTACCCCCGGCATCAAGCGCTTGTAAAACGATTAAAACAGCATGTTTGGATTCCGCATATAAAAGGTTTTGCAATTCATCCAATTCCTCAAGCAATTTTTCCGTTTTCGCTTTTGTCTTTTCCTTACTCATACCTTTTGGGGCACGGGTATTTATTTTGTCTAAATGAATGGCCGGCATATTTTTTTTTGAAAGGTATAAAAAAAATATATCACCTGAATGCGTGAAATATTTTAACGCACTATTACGCATTTTTTCTTTGTTACAAAAAAGCAGATTTGGGTACTTTGAAAATTAACCGGGTGAAATTTCATGTTTCGGAAGAATATGTTTTACTTTCAATTTTTATAATATTTTTTTACACTACAAATAAATTTACCATGAACCAAGCTGCTGTTTTAGAGAAGAAAAATTACACCATGCCCGTCATTATTATTGGTATTTTGTTTTTCATT
>CAYXHX010000241.1:0-4425 GCA_964464835.1 uncultured Chitinophagaceae bacterium
CATACGCAACGTTTGGTCTGTCTGTAATAGATGGAGGAACATCTATAATGGGTCTTAAGTCTGCTAAAAACTTTTCAAATCCACCGTGTAAATTGAGTTCTTGCAATTTGTTTGCTTCACTTTCTTTGAAAATTATTTGATATTGTTCGTTAAAAGTGATTAGTCCTTTGTCGTATGCTTTATGATGAATTGCTGATAAAGCAATTCCGTTACTTGTTTCATCAGTTGAAGTTTCAAAACTTACTGGAACTATATGAGCAGCATCAACAAGTTTAAGTTGAATGCCACTAAATGCACAACGATAATTGTATGCTCTTAAAACTCTTGCTCGGAAACTGTTATCTCTTTGCTTTTGGCTGATTGCCAGGACAACTTCTTGCCTTGGAATACTTACTTGTTGAATTGTTTCAGTGTTAGGAACAACTTCAGTTCTCGTTACTTCTTCAAGGATTGCAAAGTCTTGCTGAGATTTTCCAAATGTGTGTAAAGCTTCAAGATTACGGACATACTCAACAATGAAGTCAGGTCTGAATGCGATTGCAATTTCTTCGTTTCCTTTATCGCAAGGTGAAAAACCGCTAATTGCTGCTTGTTCTAAATTTTCGGATTTGATTTGAAATGAAGCAGAATAACCCGGTGCTCCAAGATGTTTTGATGTGTCCCAACCAGCAAAAACTTGTAGCGTTTCATAATAACCAAGGATTAATGTTTTGTAACCTGCTTCTTGTTCAATTGTTGGTTCTTTAATTTGAATCCTGTATTCATTAGAAGCCCTCATCCTACCACCTCCGTGAGTAATATTGTAGATGATAATTTTTGCAAAATAACTTTCTGTATCATTGAAAATTTTTACTTTGAATGGATGTTCATCGTTAAGGTAAATTATATTCCAACCACATTCAAAGACGGCTTGAGATACAAAATATAGTAAGTCTTTCTTTTTAAATATGGTAGCCATTTAATTTTACTTCGCCATTTGTAAATAAATCTGGTTGTTCGTCAAATCTAAGCATACTGTTTTTCATATACACCTCATTTAATTCTCCAGCAATCCAATTACGTTGGAGGTGTTCGGCTGCATAGCCTGTTGTGTTTGAACCAGCAAACGGGTCAAAAACCGTATCGCCTTCATCAGTTAGAAATTTTATAAAGAACTCTGCAAACCTTCTTGGAAATCTTGCTGGGTGTGCCTTGCCTCCATTCTCTTTGCTTTTCATCATATAAACACTATTACTTTCATTGTTGCCCAACTCTAAAAGATTGGGAGGAATTGCACCTCCGTGGTCTTTATTAAACTTTTCCGTAATGTCGTGTCCGCTCGGCCTTTTCTTTGCAACATATCCTTTTTTCAAAAGTGATTTCATTGCTTCTGTATAAGGACGTAAAATTTTTTTATTATCCGCTTTTGGGTATTCTGATTTTGAAAGCCACCATACAAGATTTACACTATCCTTAACTCTTATTCGTCTAACGTTTACCCATTCAGCAGGTGCTGGAAGCCTTGCAGGATTATAATGAAAGAATTCTTGTGCAAGAAAGAACTTTTGCTCTTTAACAAGGCGACAAAGAAGTTCATATTGATAAATACTACGAGTTGGGTGTCCAGGCAAATAAGCACCACCCAAATCAACAACAAAAGAACCATCTTTTGTCAAAATCCGTCTAAATTCTTCTGAGAATTGTAAAAACCATTTTATATAGTCTTCCTCATGTTTGTTTCCATATTCTTTTTGGCTTGTGAGTGCAAATGGCGGAGATGTCAATACAAGGTTTATCGAATTATCGGGTATATGTTTCATTATTTCTAAACTATCACCTAAATATGCTTTGCCATAAGTGGTTTCATAGTAGGGTTGTAAAATTGTCTCTACTTCTTTTTTCTGTTTTGCCATATTAATAAACTGTCATTTAAGCAAATATACCGTTTTGATTGCTTATTACTCTAGCTTTCAGCCGTATTTTACTAACAAAGTTGGAATGTTTGAGACGCTGATAAAATTATAGCCAACAATTGAAATCAATCAAAGTTGAGATGCATTTATTTATTTGAATCTTTTACAAAGCCGTAAGTACATTTTAAAAATTTACCAATAGAAAGATTTTCAATTAATCTTATATTTAATTATTATTTCATCCCATGAAAAGCAGGTGTACTATTTTATTCATGCTTTTAGGAATGGCTTTAACCTGTCATGCACAGGATACTGCTTGCGAATCATTCTTTTTTAAAAAAGTTACCCATTCTTTCATGCCTGCCATTACTTCGGAATATTTTTTCTTTTCGAATGATGACATGATTTGGTTTTCAACCGCCAAAGGCCTTGCATCGTTTGATGGCTCAGAATTGCTTCATCATAATAATTTGAAACAAGCCACGGACTATGCGCTTACAAGGGTTGCAAGCATGCTGGAAGATAAGTTGCATAATTTTTATATAATCACACCTTTAGGTTTTTTTTATTATGATAGAAAAAAGGAAACCTTTTCTAAATTGGAATATCCTTTTAAAAATCCTAAAGAAAAAAAAATTATTACGTACTCAACATTGTACCAGGATCCCAATGGCCTCATTTATTTGGGTTCAATGAATGATGGCTTATTTATTTATGATCCCTTCAAAAAACTTTTTGAACACATTAATCTCGATAATTCAACTTCAGAAAATAAAAGTGACCGTTACAAAAACACTGTTTCAAGTTTTGCAGCCAATGCCAAAAATCCCAACCAATTATGGGTGGGGACTTTTCATGGCATTTATACTTTTGATAAACAAAAAAAACAATTCAGCCAGCACTTCGAAATTGTAATCAGTAAAGAAAATATTTATAGCAATATTTTTTTAAAAGACAGGCAGGGCATAGATATACAAAAGATGGATGTAGAAAATGACAGCACCATTTGGTTTAATTCCTGGGTAAGAGGTTTTGGAAAATACAATACAAATACAGGTAAAGTGCATATCGTTTTTGGCTGGAAAAAAAGGCCGAATGCAGATGGCACTTTAGATGGCTATATCACACCAAAATTTATTAAATCTTCCGAAGGGAAATACCTATTGGGAATCTTTAACGGGCCTACTGCTGAATTGGATACACGTACTAATACTGCCCGCTTTTTTAATGTATCCGAAATGCATCCGGATATAGAACAAACGCGCTATGTAGATAAAGACCACCAAGGAAATATCTGGGTATTACAGCGAGGATTTCTTTATGTATCATTACCACCGGCTTTACGGTTGCAACACAGGGAAGCGGTTTCAGATGGGCGGCAACAACCGGAATTAAGGGGAATGTTTTTCGACTCTACTGCCAATCTTATGTATGGCACTTATTTATTTTCAACAGGAATAAATGTATATAATCCATGTTTTCAATTATTGAATATTCTCCCGACATTGGCAATCAGGAATGTGTATAATTATGGTTCAGGTATAGATAGAAGTATCACTAAAGATGGTGCAGGAAGATTTTGGACAGCGGGCTGGAAAGTGCAGGTTTTATTACCCGGTGAAAAAATATTTACAGCAGTGGAAAAAAAATTTCCGTCACTCAAATGGATTCCTGAAAAAGGTGAATTTGCTGATGTTGTTACAACACGTGATGGGCATATTTTATTGAAAAAGAGTAAAAGCCATTTTTATCTTATCAACCAATATACTTTAAAATCAGATTCCATTTTTTTACATCAAAGAGAGGAAGTACCGGAAATTCTTTCCTCAATGCAAACATTTTATGATCCGCAACGAAATTTGTTATACCTCATTGGGGAAAAAGATATTGTGCAATACAATCTTGACTCAAAAAAATTGAACATCATTTCAAATACTACTTTATTTGGAAATGCAAAAACAGAAAATGCGTATGGCATTCCAGAACTGGATGCGCAAGGAAATATTTGGTTCTATATTGAACAATATGGTATAAGGATATTTAATCCCGTTACATTTCGTTGTATAGATTCAATTAAGTTGGAAGAAAAAGGGTTGCTGAGAAGAAGTTATGATCAAATGAAATGCGGCCCGGGCAATTATATGTTTTTACATTATCAAAATGGCATTGTTATTTATGATTATAAAAAACAACAATCCTTTTTCTTTGATAATACCAATGGCCTGTCAAGCCCCGAAAACAGGTCATTTCTTTCATCAAATGGAAACTTGATAATCGGTCAAAGAGGTGGGTTCGATTTTTTTAAAATTGCTTACCTCGATCAATATACACCTCATGTGAATCCCTGGCTGAATACCATCATTGCAGATAGCATCATTTTTTCACGTATAACTGGCGAAAACAATGAACCCATACAATTAACGCATCTTCAAAATACCATTTCATTTTCCTTTTCTGCATTGGAATATTTTTTTCCCGAACGAATAGAATACGAATACCAACTCTGGCCGGTGGATAAATTTTATAAAAAGAA
>CAYXHX010000242.1:0-424 GCA_964464835.1 uncultured Chitinophagaceae bacterium
ATCCATTTGGTTCAGGCTCATGTTCATTCCCATATCATCCAGGTCGCCATTCATTTTCATCATGCCGTTCATCATCTTCATGCCTTCAAAATATTTTAATGTTGGCAGCGGAGAAATGAGTTGTTTGATTCCATTGCCAATATAGTAGGATGCAGATTTGGTGCGGTCTTCAGTAGTTGCCATCAACTCAAATGCAGTACTGTCTGCAGGAATGGAAACCACCAAATCGTATGTTTCGGAAACAGCGATTAATAACCTGTCCACTTCCACAGGTTCTACATCTACGCCATCATTGGCTACTACAGTAATTTTGCCACCGGCATACCGCAACCAAAAATAAGAAGACGCACCTCCGTTTGAAATACGCAACCTCACTTTATCGCCGGCTTTTAAAATTTTTCCATCAACACTTTTAAGGTTTGTG
>CAYXHX010000242.1:434-4399 GCA_964464835.1 uncultured Chitinophagaceae bacterium
TCCACTCGTTTGTCAATTTGGTTTTGAAATAGCCTGTTTTGATGGCTTCACCATAGCTTTGAGTCGCATTCCTTTTTATGGCAAACCAATCCGTTGCATTGTGCAACATGCGGTGAACATTTTCCGGGTTGATATCTGTCCATTCACTTAAAACAATAGGCACAGTTGGTAAATCGTCAATGCCTTTTCTAAAAGTAGGGTCCGTTTGTTTTTTGAGCATGATAAAACTTCCATACATGCCGATTTGTTCCTGCAAACCAGAATGTGAATGATACCAATGTGTGCCTGTTTGAATAATTGGAAAACGGTACGTGTAGCTTGTTCCGGGCCGAATGGGCATTTGCGTTAAAAAAGGAACGCCATCTTCCTTATTGGGTAAAAACACACCATGCCAATGTAAGGAAGTGTTTTCTTTCAAAAAATTATGCACTACAATTTCGGCAGTATCACCTTCGGTAAAAGTGAGTGTAGGCATGGGTATTTGCCCGTTTACGGCAATAGCTCTTTTCTCTTTTCCCGTAAAGTTTACAATTGTATCTGTTACATACAGATCATAATGAACCACTTTTTGTGCAAATATTTTTGATGTAATGAAAACAAAAAAGATTGTTAGCGGCAACAACTTTTTGTAAACAATTTTCTGTAGATCCATTTTAAGAATTTCATTTAATTGAGCGTTATCTTATTGCTTAATTGTTTCCACAGTTTTACCGCATGTAAGCATTTGAGAACCGTAATAAGGGTTCTTAATTCCATTCTCCTTACTTAGCCAATTAGCGCCTTTACCATCATTTGCCATTGGGCAAAACTGGTAATAAACAGTTTCTGTTGGTTTTGCGATTTTAATTAATTCATACATGTTTTTTGAAAGACGCATAAAATAATCCCGCTGTTTTGAAATGTCTTTGGTTTCATTGATTCGGGTAGCGTCTTCTTTTAGCTCACTCAATACTTTCATCCATACTACATGCACATCCGTTGCAAGTTTACCCATTTGTACAGCATTTATTGATGTTTGCAAGCTTTTTGCATTTGTTGAAGCTGCAGTAGCATCTGTTTTTACCAATGCATCTTTTAATAGAAAGTAACTGGCAAAAACAGCTTTCAATTGATTCGTTTCCGCAGTATGCGTTACTAAAAGGCTCATTGGTTCACTGGAAAGTTTTTTAGTGATGGCTTCTTGTTTTTCCGTTCTTTCATATTTGCAACAGGCAGTTAATTTATTGTACACATCATCCGGCGCCAGGAAATTTTGATTGTCGTATCCTGCAAGTGCAATATTTTTTAATACTGCATCCAATGTTGTTTTTTCACTGTTATAGGTGATGGTTGCCATCTTTGTTTCTTCATTCCAATCTGCAGTTGAAACCCTATTTTCGCTGGCGGCATTTTCTATATTTTTTTCACACATGCCGCAATTGCCGAATACTTTTACGGTTTCCGTTTTTGCGTTATTTATTTGCGCATTTCCGGCTATTGTTGAAGCTGCAATTATTGCAGCAATAAAAAAGATTGATTTATACATGGACATTTATTTTTATTTTGAAAAAATTATTTTACAAAGATATTCTTAAAATGCACTCCGTTTTATAACATTGTTAAAAGCATTGCACCGCTCATTGCAATCATCAGTGCATCTTCAATAATTGTAACCGTACTCATGGGCAAATTAAAAACAGCGCCTAAGCAAGCACATTGTATTTTTCTTTTATTCAATACACTTTGTAATACCCCAATGATACTGATTGTCATCACAATAAATGTTACGATATTGGTAATGTAAGGATTGAAATTTATTGCAAATGCAATACCTAACCCCAATTCAATAAATGCGTAAATATATCCCCAACCCCTGAAGTGTTTTGCAATAATATCATAAGAAGAATAGTTGTCTGCAAAACCTGCAAGGTCAAGCATTTTGAAAAAAGAAAAAGAAAGAAAAAAGCCACTCATAAAAACCCTCATAGCGGTTGGCCAGTCAAAATTTGTCGCTGATGTTGCGGCTATCATACTTACAATAATTACGTAAAAGAAGATTAGCAGGATTGGTTTGTATGTTTCAAACCAGGCCCTTGTTTCCGTATCTGCAGTTGCATGATGCATGCCACCATCTGCTTCGGTGATTGTATAGTTTCCGGCTTTGTTCAAAGCAGACTGCAAGATTTCTGTAGGAATGTGTTTTTGCATGTGGATTGTTGTCTGTGGCGCATCCAACTGCACTTCTGCATTGGTGATATCACCCATTTTTAGGAGTTCACTTTTTACTTTTGCTACGCAATTGGTGCAAGTCATCCCACTAATGTTATATGTATGTGTCATGTTGTATTTTTATGAATACAAAAATAAAGCCGTCATTCGGTAGGGCTGTTACGGAATTGTGGAATAGAGTTGTAAGATTTACAGGTCTTCGATGTTTTTCCTGCTATTTTGTTTTTGTGACTTGTAAAATGATGGGGAAAGCCCGGTTTGTTTTTTAAATTGATTGGATAAATAGGCAACACTGCTGTAACCTAATTTGTCTGCGATTTGCGAAAGTGTAAGTTCATCATACTTCAAAAGCTCTTTTACTTTTTCAATTTTTTGTGCTATAAAATATTTTTCGATGGTAATGCCTTCCACTTCTGAAAAAAGGTTGCTTAAATAATTATACTCATAATTGAGTTTTTGGGAAATGTATTCAGAAAAATTGACAAACAGGGTTTCATTTTCTTTATGATGAATGAGTTCTACAATGGCATTTTTAATTTGCTCAATGATCCTGCTTTTTCGATCGTCAATCATTTCAAAGCCTACAATGTGCAAAGCAGCATTTAGTTCATTTAATTTTTGAGCATTGGGTTTTTCTATCAAATCTACTTTGCCCAATTCCACAGATACCGGTTGCAGGCCTGCTTTTTCAAATATTTCTCTCACCACCATTTTGCAACGGCTGCAAACCATATTTTTTATGTAAAGCTTCATTTTGTTATCATTTATTTGAAAGCATCATTATTCATATAACATCGTGAAAGGATTAAAGATAATTGTTTCAGGCTTCGCGGTTCAAAGAATTTCCTGGAAAATGTTCGGGATAGTTTTGTAATATTCATGTAAAAAATATCCCCGGAAAATTTTTCCTCATGTTGCCATCAATTTGAAAATCTAATTTTACCGCATGAGTACATTTTATTTAATTTCTGTTTGGTTACATATTATTTGTGTGAGTTTTTGGATTGGTGGGATGTTATTTCTGCCATTGATTTTATTGCCGGGAATTAAGAATAATCCGGGAAGAACGGACTTGATGCTTGCAACGGGTTTGAAATTTCGTTTCTATGGCCAAATTGCTTTAGGAATATTATTCGTAACAGGTATTTTGAATATGTATTTAAGAGGCATTCATGTATCACTTGATTTTTTTATTCAAACCCGTTATGGAAATTTGGTAGTTGTAAAAGTTTTACTTTTTCTTTCCATTATTGGTATTAGCATTTGGCACGACTCACACGCTAAGAAAAGACTGGAAAGTGAAGATGCCGGCAGAAAATTTAAAATGATTGCCCGTTGGAGTGGCAGGCTTTTATTGCTCATCTCACTGGCCATGGCGTATATAGGAGTGATTCTTTCAAGAGGCGGATAACGGAAATTATTTGTTTCATTTAATAGCCGGAATTTAAAATCAATTTCCATCCGGCAATTCTGCTTTGTTTTCTTTATTACATTTTTTGAGCAACATTATTTTGTGCCATTTTTAAAAGTTCATTAATGGTTTTCCAATTTCTTGTGGTGGCAGTAAGTTTCAGTTTGTTTTCAAAAAAATTATTGGTGAGTTTTGTGTTGCCATAACCACCGGGGCAATACAGGTAAATAACGTTTCCTATTTCAATGAAATCATCAGGCTGAAAATTCAATTGTTTTAGTGCATCCATTTTTCCAGTTGCGGGAATGCCGGATAAAAATGTGACATGTAAAAACGATTGGTCTTT
>CAYXHX010000243.1:0-4389 GCA_964464835.1 uncultured Chitinophagaceae bacterium
CACTCAGTATGTTCGTGGCTTTTGTATTTTTACCAGGCGCCGACCTGATCGTGGGAACGCATGTCACGCTCAATTTCATTGTTTTATTTGCATTGCTTTTTGGCCTGGGAATTATTGTGGATGACGCAATTGTTGTAATTGAAAATACACACCGCATTTTTGTGCAGGCAAAAGGAAAACTCACCTCATTGAAATCGGCAGAGATGGCTGCGGGGGAAATTTTTATCCCGGTACTAGCCGGAACTTTGACAACGCTCGCGCCATTTTTTCCTTTACTTTTCTGGCCGGGAATTATCGGTAAATTCATGGTGTATTTACCAACGATGCTGATTTTTACTTTGACTGCTTCATTGTTGGTGGCATTTTTAATGAACCCTGTTTTTGCTGTGGATTTCATGAATCACCCTGAAGGAGAAACAAAAAAGCGTTCCCGGATTTTCCGCAACCCTGTCTTTTGGGTAGCTATTGCTATAGGCATTTTACTTGATTTCGCAGGCGCAACATTTGCCGGGAATCTTTTACTCTTTATTGCACTGCTTGTTGTTTTCAACAAGTTTGTTTTGGATAAATGGATACATGGTTTTCAAAACCGGATTCTACCATGGATTATGAGCCACTATGAAAGGCTTTTGCGATGGGCATTAAAAGGTACAAGGCCGGTTTGGTTATTAGTGAGTACATTTATTTTATTGGTCATTTCAATTATTGGCCTTTCTGTTTCTGTAAATTCCGGAAGGGTAGCCGTTCAATTTTTTCCGAAAGGGGATCCCAACCAAATTTATATTTACCTGAAATTACCCGTTGGTACTAATGTGGAATATACCGATAGCGTTACAAAGGTTTTAGAAAAAAGAGTTGATAAAGTTTTGGGAATGGAAAATGGAAAACCCAATCCTGTTGTTGAAAGCATCATTACAAATGTTGCCATTGGTGCAGGCGATCCCATGCAAGGGGATAGGAGTACCCATTCTGAATTGGGAAGGATCCAGGTTTCATTTGTAGAATTTGCAAAGAGAAATGGTGTAGCTACTGCGCCCTACCTGGATTCTATACGTAGTGTGATGAAAGGTATCCCGGGTGCGGAAATCACGGTTGACCAGGAACAAAATGGGCCTCCGACTGATCCGCCTGTAAATATTGAAGTGGCCAGTGAAAATTTTGACGACCTCACTAAGACTGCTGTTTCTTTAAAAAATTATTTGGATTCCATTCGTGTGCCGGGAGTGGAAGAATTGAAAATGGATGTGGATTTGAATAACCCCGAAATTACATTAAAAGTAAATCGTGAAAAGGCGCTGATACAAGGTGTTTCCACGGGGCAAATCGGGCAACAAATAAGGACAGCATTATTTGGATTAGAAGCGTCAAAAATAAAAGAAGGCGAAGATGAATATAAAATACAAATCCGCAATAATGAATTGCAGCGAAAAAGCCTAGATGAAATACTGAATATGAACGTGGTATTTCGTGATATGGCAAGTGGAGGTGCGGTGAAAAGCGTACCCATCAGTTCATTGGTGGATGTGGATTATACAAGTACGCTTGGAAGCGTAAAAAGAAAAGACCAAAAAAGGGTAATTACTTTAAGAAGTAATGTACTCAGTGGATTTACACCTACTGCAGTTAACCAGGTGCTCGCCGGTTATATCAATTCATTTAGCGGTAAACCATCTGATGTAATAATACGCCAAACCGGTGAAGGAGAACAGCAAGCCGAAACTGCGGCTTTCCTTGGCAAAGCACTTGTAATTGCGCTCATGCTCATTCTCATCATTTTGGTTATTCAGTTTAATTCCATCAGTAAACCTGTTATTATTCTTACTGAAATAATTTTCTGCGTGATTGGTGTACTACTTGGGTTCAGTATCACCGGAATGGATATATCTGTAGTGATGACCGGGATGGGTATTGTAGGCCTTGCCGGTATAGCTGTAAAAAATGCAATCCTTGTAATTGAATTTACAGATGAACTTCGAAGCCGGGGTTTTAAAACACGTGAAGCTGCTATACAGGCGGGAAAAATACGAATTATCCCTGTGATGCTTACGGCTATTGCAGCGATATTGGCTTTGATACCTTTAGGAATTGGATTCAATATAGATTTCATTTCCTTATTTTCCAATCTCAATCCACATATATTTTTTGGAGGCGATAACGCTGTTTTTTGGAAGCCCTTATCATGGACAATTATATTCGGGCTGGCATTTGCATTTTTTATGACTTTGGTGATTGTGCCAAGTATGTATCTTATTGCTGAAAGGCTTAGAAGGCCCATGCGGCGTATGTTTGGAGGAAAATGGATCAGTATGCTTGGCATCCCTCCATTTACAATAATATTTCTTTTACTCATTGTCGTAACAAGTATTAAACACAGGTTTGATAAGTCAAGAAGAAGAAGAAAACTTGCCGGTGAGAATGTAAATGAAGCTTTTATCGGTAGTTGGTTTTAAAAACATCATTAAAAATTTTATCGCAGAATGAAAGAGCCGCATGAAATATGCGGTTCTTTTTATTTTGCTTTGATTTATTTCATAAAAACCATTTGATAAATAAAAATACCCATTAAATAAGTGAAAGAAACTTTACAGCAAAGCAGTTTTATTTTTGTTCTATCAATGTTTACATCAAGGTTTGGGGGATTTACAAAACAAACCCCGGTTTTTCACCGGGGTTTCTTAATGTCTGCAAGTAAAAAATATTAGAGTGTTTTCAGCACATCATTCATTGCCCTTACAGCGCCGGCACTCTTTTCAAACAATTGTTTTTCTTCATCATTCAGTTTGAAGTCCAGGATTTTTTCCCAGCCATTTTTTCCAATGATTACAGGAACACCTATGCAAATATCTTTTTGCCCATATTCGCCATCAAGCATTACAGAGCAAGTGTATAATTTTTTCTCATCGCGTACAATACTTTTTACCAAAGCAGCACCTGCAGCTCCGGGCGCATACCATGCCGAAGTGCCAATGAGTTTAGTAAGCGTAGCGCCACCAACCATCGTAGCCGATACGATTTCTTTTTGTTTTTCTTCATTTAAAAAATGAGTAACCGGAACACTATTCCATGTAGCCATGCGAATTAATGGAATCATGGTTGTATCTCCATGGCCGCCGATCACTACAGCATTCAAATCAGCAGGGCTGCATTGCAATTGCGTACTTAATTGATAACGAAAACGCGCACTATCCAATGTGCCACCCATTCCAATGATCCGGTTTTTTGAAATGCCACTTGAAGTTAAAGCGAGATAAGTCATTGTATCCATCGGGTTTGAAATAACTATAAAAATTGCATCCGGTGAATATTTAAGAATATTTGAAACCACATCCTTTACTATTCCAGCATTTGTGCCAATCAATTCTTCCCGCGTCATTCCCGGTTTACGGGGAATACCTGAAGTGATCACTACGACAGATGAACCGGCTGTTTTTTCATAATCTTTTGTACTGCCGGTAATTCTTGTTTCAAATCCAAGCAGGGCGGCGCTTTGCATCATGTCCTGCGCTTTACCTTCCGATAAACCTTCTTTAATGTCGAGCAAAACCAGGTCGGTACAAAGTGAAGCCCGTGCAATATTATCCGCACAGGTAGCGCCAACTGCTCCGGCGCCAACAACTGTAATTTTCATGTTATATTAAGTTTATGTAAAAAAATAGTTGCCTGTTTTCAGGCGCTGTAAAGATACAAACTTGGAAAGAACTGTAAACCAACAATGCAAAAAACTTACGGTTGTTGTTTCAATATATCTATTACTGTTTGTGGTTCGGTGCCATATTCAAAGGTTTGAATAATTTTTCCCTTTGAATTGTACAGCGCAATGAAAGGCGTATATTTTACTCTGAAATAGGCAGGGATAATATAATTGGGATCTCTGCCAATTCGAATATTTTTATGATACAATAAATCAAAATTCCGGGCAAATGTTTTTATTTCATCCATGGGGCTATAACTCGCCCATACAAAAAAAATGTTTTTGAGCTCATTGCTTTTTTGCTTGAATTCGTTGGCTGTAATCTGGCAATGGCCACAGGTTGGGCTGAAATATATAATTACAATTGGTTTGTCTTTTGGCAATTCATTTTCTAAAAACCAGGTGCTATCCGTTTGCAGGAGCATAAAATCAGGCAAAGAAGAATCTTTTTGATAGGGAGGAATTGTGTCAAACTCATTTTGTGAAAATGCAGAACAGCTACCGGATAGGAAAAGAAACAGGAAAATATATTTCATTTTAAAACTTTACATTAAAAATGCAATTTACTTGATGCATGGTTTAGGAAAAGTTAAGAAACATTATCTCATTTATAGAAATTGAACTTTGTAATTTTTCCTTCGATTTTTTTTATCAATAATATGCTATTTTTAAATGTATAAAAAGCTTTCCCTATGATG
>CAYXHX010000244.1:0-3030 GCA_964464835.1 uncultured Chitinophagaceae bacterium
TGTACCTGTAACGCCCAATTACCAAAGGATAATGGATGCATCAATATATTTTTCCCGATGGCTAGTAACATTTTTACAGATCGTTCTTCCCAATCTTTTACATCAAATATTGTAGAAAGGTATAAGAGGTTTTGCGCCATCACTGCATTTCCGGAAGGAGTGGCGCCATCATAAATTTCTTTTTTCCTGTAAAGAATATCTTCCTGAAGTGAAGGCGTAAAATAAAAAAGGCAATTATCTGAATCACTGAAATGGGTGATTACAAAGTGCGTCAATGCCTTTGCCTTTTCCAGGTAATTAGCTTCACCGGTTAATTCCTGTAACAAAATGTATGCGTCAATAATGTACGAAAGATCATCGAGAAATGCAGGCTGTCGCGGGTTTTCTGAAGCTGCGTGAAACCATTCATCCTTTTCATTTTTGCATTTCTCTTCCAGGAATTCCATTGTTCTAATGGCTCGTTCTTTCATTGCAGTATCATTCAATGCCATTGAAGCTTTACAATATGCTGAAATAATTAAGGCATTCCACCCGGTAAGGATTTTGGTATCTGTAGCAGGTCGTATTCTTTGGCTTCTTGTATTGAACAATTTTTGTTTGCATACATGAAGAATTTCTTCCAGTTTTTCAATATCCATTTTTAGTTGGGTTGCAGATACTTCCATTGAAGCAGGCAGCCATATAATATTTGTATTTTCCCAGTTTCCATTTTCATGAATATCATATACTTTACAAAAAAGTGTGGCATCATTTCCTAAAACATCTTCAATCTCTTTTTTACTCCAGGTATAATATTTTCCTTCAATGCCTTCACTGTCGGCATCCAATGAACTGAAAAATCCGCCTGCTTCATGCAACATCTCTCTTTCTAAAAATCGGATAGTTTGTAAAATAATTTTTTTATAATTTTCATCCTTTGTTAATTGGAATGCTTCCGTATATGCCATTATGATCAATGCATTGTCATACAACATTTTTTCAAAATGTGGAGCCAACCATTTTTCATCCGTGCTATATCTTGAAAATCCTCCACCGAGATGGTCATATATCCCGCCCTGCATCATTTTATCCAGGCTTAGTAAGGCTTGCAGCAAATAGTTTTCATTTCTTTGCCATAAAAATTGTCTCAACAAATAAATGATTGATGCTGTTTGCGGAAATTTTGGAGAAGTTCCAAAGCCACCGTTCAATCTGTCTGCATGCTCCATAATTTTTTCAGTGATCAAATTTTGACTATTGGAATTTAGTAAATCTTCATTATCATTTGAAAGCAAAGATTGCTCATTCAGTTTTTGAAGATGTTGCGTGAGCCTTTCAGCTTGCAATTCAATTTCAGATTTTTTGGTTGCAAACGCATTTTGTACTGCCATCAAAACCTCAGTCCAGCTCATGCGGTTATACATTCGATTTGGTGGAAAATAAGTACCTCCAAAAAAAGGTTTTTTATCGGGTGTCAAAAAAATATTTAAAGGCCAGCCACCTTGCCCTGCCATTGCCTGCAGCGCTTCCATATAAATGTGGTCAAGATCTGGCCTTTCTTCCCTGTCTATTTTGATATTGATAAAGTGGTTGTTCATAATGGCTGCGGTATCTTCATTCTCAAAACTTTCTTTTTCCATTACATGGCACCAATGACATGCTGCATAGCCAATACTTACAAGTACAGGTTTATTTTCCGCTTTTGCTTTTTTCCAGGCATCATTGCCCCATGCATACCAATTCACAGGATTATGTGCATGTTGCAAAAGATAAGGGCTACTTTCTTTGATAAGATGATTGGTGTGCGCATATTGTTCCATAAAAAAATATTTTTCAAATAATTAATCCGGCATTTGCAATGAATTTTTCATCTTTGAGGCGATTTCATGGAAATTACAAATTAATGATGGATAAAATAAAATCCTTTTTATATAAAACGCTTGGGCTGCATCAATATTTGCAATTGATACAAAATGGTTTTCTCATTGGATATAAATCGGGCATCCTGAAATGGAATGAAAAATACCGCTGGCATTATTTCATCAAAAAACTCATCAGGCCGGATGATACCATCATAGATATTGGCGCCAATCTTGGATATTTCAGCCTGGCTTTCAGCAAACTCATCAATCAAAAAGGCGCATTGTATAGTGTGGAACCTGTAAAACCCTACCGGGAATTACTCGAAAAAAAAATGCCCAGGCGGCCAAATATTTTTATCCTGTCATTTGCCTTAGGCAATCATGATGAAAAAAGCATTAACCTTGGAATGCCGCCGATGCTGAGGCATATCAAATATTTACGGCATGGTACCGTGACAGTATTAAGCAAAGAAAAAACGGCAGATGGGCAACTTCTTTTTGAGAGTATTCTGCGCAAAGCAAGTGATGTATTTTCTGCATTTGAAAAAATTGATTATATCAAATGTGATATTGAGGGTTATGAAACAGTCGTAATGCCGGAAATCAAAGATGCTTTAGTAAAACATAAACCTCTTGTACAATTAGAAACATGGGGCGAACAATTACCTGTGATGCTGCAACTTTTTGAATCTATTGGGTTCAATCCATATCATTTAAAAAAAGGGAAATTATTGGATGCCAGAAAACTGGATTTGCAAATCATCAGTTCTTCAGATATTTTATTTGTACATCCGGAGAAGAAAAAAATTATAGATCCTTACCTGGCATAAATTATTTTTTTGCATGCTCTTCGAAATAGATATCCAAAGCGGATACCATGCTTGGTACATTTGGGATGGGCGCCCTGATAGGCACATCAAAACCTGCATGCTCTGCAGTAGTGATTGTATTATTTCCAAAAGCGCCAATAGCAGTGCCATTCTTATTAAATGCCGGGTAATTTTCCAGTAAACTTTTTACGCCGCTCGGTGTGAAAAAACAAATAATATCATACAATGTATTTTCCATAACCGGCTTTATATCATTACTCAGGGAGCGATACATAAAAGCAAGTTGAAAATCACAGTTATTATTTTTCAGCCAGTTTACGATTTCATTATCCTGTTGGTTTTCACTGCATACATACAGG
>CAYXHX010000244.1:3040-4386 GCA_964464835.1 uncultured Chitinophagaceae bacterium
TGGTTCCATCCATCCCAAAAAAAGCTTTTCGTTTCCTGTAGGTAATAAACTTTTGAAGGTATAAAGCCACTGCTTCAGTAATACAAAAATATTTGGTTTCAAGAGACATTGAAATCTTCAACTCATCGCAGCAACGAAAGAAATGGTCTATGGCATTCCTGCTTGTAAATAAAATGGCATTGAAGGTGCTAATATCAATTTTCTGCCTGCGGATTTCCTTAGCATCTATGGGTTCCAATTTGATAAAAGGGTGAAAAACCAACTCCACATTATATTTCCGAATGAGTTCGTTGTACGGCGAATTTTCCATATCCGGCCGTGTTTGAGATATTAATACTTTCATTGTTTTATTCCCCTGCAAATTTTAAGAAGATTAAATTTAAAAAAAATTTTGAAGTTAGTCAGGTTAAGATATTTTAGAGATAATCCCCGGTACAACTCCATAACATATCAGTATGGGTAATATTTCTGTGATACAAATATATATAAAAAAATAAAAACTATTTATTTTAAACCTGCCCGTCATATCTATGAGTGATACTATATAGCGATAGATCAATAACAAAATTCCGATTGCTATTGCCAATGATGCAGTTAGAGATTGTTGGTTTTCACCGCCATAGGTATATAAAATGGCGAGAGGCAATAAAATAATCCCGGCAACTTTATTTACATGAAATACAATCAGGGTGTAGGCATTTGCTGCATCACGCTTATGGAAAATGGTTCCTGCTAAAGAAATAATCATTGCTTTGATTGCATAAATGAATGTAATCAGGGCAATCACTGCAACAATTTTTTGGGCAAATGTAAAATGGTATATAGGTATATCTTTTATAAAAAAAGTAATCCAGAAACCCGCCACTATAAAAAATAAAATATTCAATAATAATGAAGGAACAGTATCCTGCATCGTCTTTTCCCGGGACTGTTTATACCGTTGTGCTTGTAGGAACAAAGTGCCAAAAACATTTTTGATATACCCCGGGAATGATTGCCGGATAATACCGAGGAAAAGAAGCAGGGAAGCAAAAAAATAGAAAAAGAAATCTTTCGAAGACACCACTCTCCTCTCCCCTTCATGAATCGGCATTTTAGAAGCATTCAATAAACCGGGCAAATACAGTAATCGTGCAAATGCCGTATCGCGTGTCCAGGGAATTGCCTCATTTTTTATAGCAACCTTTGGTGGAAGTGTATCCACTCTATTAAAAGTTGTATCCTGTATTTTTTGTATAGCTGTATCCTGAATAACCAGGCTTGGAGAATCATTTAACAGGGGCGTTATCTTTTTTCTTACAACAGTATCATTTAAAAAAACAGAATCTTTTTTTAATGGCCTGATC
>CAYXHX010000245.1:0-4385 GCA_964464835.1 uncultured Chitinophagaceae bacterium
TTGCCAATTGTCATTGCTGCGAAAAAAAGTGGCTTCATGTTTTCCATCAAAAAGAAATGCCTGCAAAATTGCTCCGTGCAATTGGGTGAAAGTCTGTTTATGCTGAATGAGTATATCCCTGTACACTGTATCATCTTCTTCGAGGTATATCCTGAATTTTAAAATGGCCATGCCTGTAATTATTTAATTTATTTAAATTTATCTTTCTGCATCCTGTGCAACATATTGAAATATTTATTAAACAGGTTGCAAGTTTAAGTCTTTTGCTTTTTGCAGCATAAATGAAAATGCCGCATCATGATTGTTTTCAATGGTACCATCGAGAATGGCTTCGCGGATGGCATCTTTTATGAAGCCCACTTCACGTGAGGGCTTCAACCCAAATGCCTGCATTATTTCTTCTCCTGAAACAGGTGGTTGCCAATTTCGCAAGTGGTCTTTTTCTTCTACTTCCTGCATCTTCTGCCTTACGATGGCGAAATTTTCCAGGAATTTTGCTTTCTTCAATTTATTCTTGCTGGTAATATCCGCATTGCACAATAGCATCAATTGATCTACATCTTCTCCCGCATCGAGCAATAACCGGCGGACAGCGCTGTCCGTAATATTTTCTTTTGTAAGGCTGATGGGCCGGAGATGTAACAATACCATTTTTTGTACAAACCTCATTTTTTCATTCATGGGCAGTTTCAATTGCCTGAAAATTTTAGGGACCATTTTAGCGCCGACTACTTCATGGCCATGAAAAGTCCACCCCGAATTTTTATCAAACCGTTTTGTTGCAGGCTTTGCAATGTCATGCAAAATCGCAGCCCATCTCATCCACAGGTCCTTCGATTTGTCCGCTACATTATCCAATACCTGCAGGGTGTGATAAAAATTATCTTTATGGCCTTTGCCATCAATATATTCAGCGCCATGCAATCGCATCATTTGAGGAAAGAAAATTTCGAGTAAACCGCTTTCACTTAATAAATGAAAACCGATAGAGGGTTTTGGAGATAAAATAATTTTATTCAATTCATCCGTAATTCTTTCAATGGAAACGATATTGATTCTATCTGCATTTTTTTGAATGGCCTCGAATGTTTGTTCATCAATATCAAAATTTAATTGGGTTGCAAAACGAATAGCGCGCATCATGCGTAACGGATCATCTGTAAATGTGAGATGGGGATCGAGTGGTGTTTTGAGTATCCTGTTTTGCAAGTCGGTTATTCCTCCAAATGGATCTGATAATTTCCCATAATCATTTTCATTTAGGCTAATGGCCATGGCATTGATGGTAAAATCGCGGCGCAATTGATCATCTTCCAATGATCCTGGCTGCACCTCCGGTTTCCTGGTATGACTGGAATAACTTTCTTTTCTCGCACCTACAAATTCTATTTCATATTGCATTTCCGGATGAATACTTTCTTTCAAATGTTTCGCATTCAGTTTTATCTGTGCCGTACCAAAATTTTTGAAATAAGCCACAGCAGGTGGCGGGTCAAATTGTTCGGCAACCTGGTATGCAAGCTCAATTCCGTCACCTACACAAACGAAATCCAAATCACTTACAAGCCTCCCCATAATTTTATCCCGAACAAACCCACCAATCAGGTAGCAGGGTGTTTTCATACTCTGTGCGGATGCAGCAACTTTTCGTAATAATTCTAATTCTACCTTAGAACATTCAATATCCATGCAACAAAGATACAGTTTCAAAAAAGATCGGATGCAGTTCTGTTTTGATTGTTTAGTTAACTTTGAAAAATGAGAATTGATGTATTGACCGTTGTACCGGAATTATTGGTAAGCCCATTGCAACACAGCATGTTGAAAAGGGCGCAGGATAAAGGTTTGCTGGAAGTGCATATACACGATTTACGGCAGTGGGCCATTAATAAATATGGGCAAGTGGATGATTACCAGTTTGGCGGTGGCGCCGGAATGGTAATGATGTGCGAACCTTTGGCCAATGCCATCGAATTTTTACAGGAAACGAGAAAATATGACGCGATTATTTATATGACGCCTGACGGTGAAAAACTGGAACAAAAAAAATCAAACCAATTATCCTTGATGGAAAATCTCCTGATTATTTGCGGCCACTATAAAGGAATAGATCAAAGAATAAGAGACCATTTTATTACGATGGAAATTTCCATTGGGGATTTTGTTTTAAGTGGCGGCGAATTACCTGCAGCTATTTTAATAGATTCAATTGGCAGATTAATTCCGGGTGTATTAAATGATGAAACTTCTGCCCTTACAGATTCTTTCCAGGATAATTTACTCGCGCCTGATGTTTATACAAGGCCGGAAATTTTTAGGGGTTGGAAAGTACCCGACGTTTTATTAAGCGGGAATCATCGTTTAATAGAAGAATGGAGATCGGAAAATGCTGAAAAGAAAACCTCATTAAAGCGGCCTGACCTTGTTTCTTCGTTGCCATCAAAATAACCCGAAAAGGTTTATTGTGTCCGATTGGGATATTTTTAAAACCTTATATTTTATTTAACTCATTTTAGTTCGCCTACTTTTACAAAGTGAAACGCTTAACAGCTTTCCCGTTTAAGTCCAATATCCAATCATTGATAAACCCGGCCAGTTTGAAGTTGTAATTCCTGAAAACCAAAAAACGGCTAGAAAAATTAAATCCTGCTTACCGGCAGGATTTTTTTTTTGCTTTATTGAATCTTCTTTATTTCTTCAGTCAATTTTGGTACTACATCAAAAACATCTCCCACAATACCATAATCTGCTGATTTGAAAAATGGCGCTTCTGGGTCTTTATTAATTACCACAATTGTTTTACTCCGGTTTACCCCTGCCAAATGTTGTATAGCGCCCGAAATACCCAGGGCAATATATAAATCAGGTGCAATTTGAATACCGGTTTGACCTACGTGTTCATGATGCGGCCGCCAACCGGAATCTGCAACCGGCCTGCTGCAGGCAGTTGCGGCATGCAATGTTTTCGCGAGGTCTTCCACCATTCCCCAATTTTCCGGGCCTTTTAATCCGCGCCCGCCACTAACTACAATTGATGCTTCCGTAAGCGGCACTTCGCCACGAACTTTATTTACAGATACAATTCTAATGGTAGATGCGGGCACCGGAATTTCCAATTCAATTAATTCAGCTTTCCCGGATTCATTTTCTGTAATATGAAAACTATTCGGATTCAGGCTGATAACTTTTATTTCTGTCAATATTTTTACATTGGCAAAAGCTTTCCCGCTAAACACAGATTTTTTTATTACAAATCCCTCACCCAATTCAGGTAAAGATGTTGCGCCACTTACCAGCCCTGCATGCAACCGTACTGCTACACGGCCGGCAATTGCTTTTGCAGTTGTATTATGTGAAAAAATAATTTCTGTTGCCCCGGTATCTTTCGCTGCTTGTGATATCACGGTGGCTAATACGGAAGCATCCACTATATTCAGTCCCGGGTTTTTCACCTGGAAAACTTTTGCAATTCCATATTTACCAAGCGCTTCCGGATTTTCGTTTATTGTGCCTGTAATAATACCATTTGCTTCTGTACCGAGCAATTTGGCCAATTCTGAGCCGTATGTCAATGCTTCGTAAGATGATTTTTTGATTTGCCCTTCTGAATGATCTATATATATTAAAACCATGATTTAATTTTTTAATTTGTTTAAATAACTTTTGCTTCTTCGTGTAATAATCTTACTAATTCTGCGACATTATCGGCCGGTATTAGTTTCACGCCGGCTTTTGCAGGAGGCAGTACAAAATTTATTAATTGAGTTGTGGTTTCTACCGGTACCGGCTCTACTACATTCAACGGTTTTGTGCGGGCCGACATGATGCCGCGCATATTCGGAATGCGTTGCTCTGCCATACCTTTCTGACAACTCACCACAAGAGGCAAATTTACTTCTACAATTTCTTCTCCACCTTCTATTTCACGAGTAATCGTGGCTGTGTCGCCGTTTAAGTCAAATTTTGTAGCGAGGGAAACATAGGGGTATTCCATTAATTCACTAATCATGGCCCCGACAGAGGCACTGTTGAAATCAATGGTTTCTTTGCCTGTCATAACAAGATCATATTTTTCTGTTTTGGCTATGGCTGCAATTTGAGAAGCAATATTAAATGAACCCGCATCCGTAGAATTCACACGTGTTGCTTGTTCCCCTCCAAGCGCAAGCGCTTTACGGATTACCGGGTCGCAATCAGCGCCGCCAACAGTAATTAAATGAATAACCACAGAAGGGTCTTTTTCTTTTAATTCTATGGCTCGTACCAATGCATACCATTCATCATACGGATTGATAATCCATTGAACACCGGCATCGTCAAACATTGTATTATTCTCTTTAAAAGCGATGCGGGAAGTAGTATCCGGCGTTTTAATTATACATACT
>CAYXHX010000246.1:0-4373 GCA_964464835.1 uncultured Chitinophagaceae bacterium
GGCAGGGTTGCCATATACCAATGCATAAGGCAGTATATTTTTTGTAACAACTGCGCCCGCACCTATGAATGCATAACTGCCAATATCATGGCCACAAATAATTGTTGCATTGGCGCCGATAGATGCCCCTTTATGTACATGCGTTTTTTGGTATTCATTTTTACGGACTATAGCGCTGCGCGGGTTAATTACATTTGTGAAAACACAGGAAGGCCCAAGAAAAACATCATCGTCACAAGTGACACCTGTATATAATGAAACATTGTTTTGCACTTTTACATTATTGCCCAAACGAACACCCGGCATGATTACCACGTTTTGGCCGATGTTGCAATTTTCACCCAAATTGCAACCGCTCATTAAATGGGAGAAATGCCAAATGCGTGTGCCGGCGCCTATTTCAGCGCCTTCATCAATTACTGCAGTAGGATGTACAAAAAATTTGTTTTCCATTTTCTTTGCTAAAATAATTTGAAATTATGTATTACGTGAAAGAATTATTTTTAAACTTTATAATGACTGCATTTGTGCATAAAATTGTTGGGCAATTTTTCTTCTGTCAAAATTTTTCAAAACGTAGGCTTTTCCATTTTCACCAAGAGAGGTTTTCAACCCGGAATTTTTATATAATTCGAGAATAACATTCGCCAATTCAATTGCATTGCCCGGCTCAAAAAATAATCCTGTTTTGCCTTCTTCAATAAAAAGTTGTTTGGCTTCTCCATCTACGCCTAATAAAATAGGTTTACCAAATGCAAGTGGTTCAAACAATTTGGAAGGGATCGCCCCTTTGAATAAATCCAATTTTCTCAACGGAACAATATATACATCACAGTTTTCAATTTTTGCCAACACAAATTCTCTTGGTTTGTTGGGAATAAAAGTTACATTTTGCAGTGACAATGTTTCATTTAAGTGGAATAAGTTTTCTTTTTCCGGCCCATCACCAATGATTGTAAAATGAATGTCCTTAAATTTTTCTAATTTTTTTGCAGCATATAAAATTACTTCCAAACCTTGCGCATGCCCAAGAATGCCGGCATATAATAATTCAAAACTATTGCGCTCTTTATTTAATGTTGCGTTTATGGTTGGTAAGAAATGTGTATCATCTACGCCATTGGGAAACCAAAATAATTTTTTCCCGGGCATCATTTCTTCAATTGCCTGCAGGATGCCTTTTGTTTGGCCACTGATGAAATCCGAATTTTTATAAATCCATTTTGCGAGTTTATAAGAACGATGCAATATCAGTTTATTTTTGATGATGCCCATTTTTTCGGCACTTTCGGGCCACAGGTCAGATACATTGAAAACCAGTTTGCATGCCCATTTTCTTTTAAGAAACACAGCCGTGATGCCCAAAAATAAAGGTGGCGATTCGCAAATAATAATATCGGGTTTTGTTATTTTTTTTCTGGCATTGCGCCAAGCATTGATGGCAAATGAAAAATAATTTGTAAGCCGGAAATGCAAGCCTTTTTTTTTGCTCACAAAAAGTGAACAGCGATGGATGGTAATGCCATTTATTTTTTCTGATGAATAAAATTTTTTTTCATATCCCTCATAAATTTCCTGCCGTGGATAATTGGGTAAGGCGGTCAATACTTCTACCTCTGCACCAAATGACTGTAAATGCGCAGCCAGGCTGGATAAGCGGTTTTGGGGGGCGCCTGTTTCAGGCAAATAATATTGAGTTAGTATGAGTATTTTCACATGCTGATTACATGGATGATAATGTTCGGGCGATTTTTTCACCGGCACGGCCATCACCATATAAAGCGGAAGTTAGGGGAAATGATTTTGATAAAAAAACTTGCGCCATTTGAATAATTTTTTCCTTATCTGATCCGGCTAAAAAACTACAATGATTTTCTACCAATTCTATCCATTCCGTTTCTTCCCTTAATGTGATGCAATATTTTCTGAAAAAATAAGCTTCTTTTTGTAAGCCACCGCTATCCGTAATAACCAAAGCGGATTGATGGATCAATTGAAGCATATCAAAATATCCAATGGGTTCAATGGTTGTGAAATTTGTTTTTATGCGATATTCTGTAATTAATTTTTTTGTACCGGGATGCAATGGCAAAATAATTTCAACATCTTTATGCAATTCATTCAATGCCTCAATGATAGCTGTCATTTTTTGTGGTGATTGCGTATTTTCCGGGCGATGAATGGTAACTAAAATAAATTTTCGATTGCCGGTATAAAATTTTTTTAGTGAAGAGGCATGTGTTTGGTTGAAATAAAAATTTGCAGCATCCAGCATTACATCGCCTGTATTTTCAATGGTATGAAAATTATTATCAAAGCCTTCCTGTTTCAAGTTTTGAATGGCAGTTTCTGTAGGACAAAAAAGAAAACGGCTGATTTTATCCGTCAGCATACGATTGATTTCTTCCGGCATAACACGATTAAAACTTCGAAGCCCTGCTTCCACATGCGCCACTGGAATCTGCAATTTCACGGCAGCCAAAGCCGCAGCAAGCGTACTGTTTGTATCGCCGTAAACCAATACCAGCGCGGGTTTTTCTTTTATAAAAATTTCTTCAAGCCCGGCCATCATTTTCCCGGTCATTGCTCCGTGACGACTTTCTTGTAAGGCTAAATTATACGCCGGTTGAGGTATTCCCATTTCAGAAAAAAATACCTGCGACATATTTTCGTCATAATGTTGCCCGGTATGCACGATCATTTCCTGAATGATTTCCTGTGATTGCAATGCACGGGAAATAACCGCCGCTTTTATAAATTGTGGCCGCGCACCAACAACCGTAATCATCTTTACCGCCATTGTTTATGAATGTTTTATTGTAGAAATAACTGCCTGGAATTTTCCATTTTTATTTAATGGGATTTCTTTGCAGGTTTCGATTTGTACCTGTACATTTTCAAGTTGCGAAGATATTCGTTCCCTTATTTTTATTTCATCTTCTTTCAACAGTTCTTTTTCGGTTTCTACTTTTATCAAAATTTCATTGTAATGGTGTTGGATCACTTGTGCGCGAATGACAGATTTCAAATCATAAAACACACTATGAAAACGTACCATTTCCCTGCCATCGCTTCCAATGATGACATCTTCCTGCCTGCCGCAAATTTCCTGTACCAATGGCATATTCCTTCCGCAGGAGCAGGTGTTTCCGGATAAAATAATTTCATCGCCTATGGCATACCGGATGAGTGGCTGATCAAAATTCAGGAAACCGGTGCAATATACATTCCCCGCTTCACCAGGTTGTACCGGTTGAAAATTTTTGTCCAACACTTCAATAAAACCCGCATCAGGACTGATATGCAGCCCGCCTGCTTCACATTCACTGATGAGGCCGCAGGCTTCCACACCGCTCCATCCATCATAGGTTTTGCAGTGATATATTTCCGAAAAAAGTTTTCGCATTTCCGCTGTTAGTTTTTCACTCGACGTGATTACACATTTTAATTCCGGCGCTTCTAAATTATTTTCATTGATAAAGCGGGCAAGTAAATAATTGGACATGGCATAGCCGGTCATGTACTGTACATTGAATTTGCGCATGCCTTCCAAATAATTCTCCGTATTTTTTTTACTGATATGGTATGCAGAAAAGTAAACTTGCTTTTCAAAATAATTGTATCGGTAAAATGGAGGGTTGCCCGTAGCGCCCGGAACCACGCGCCTTCCACCAATCATGCCACGAGGCATTTGGCTGTCAACGCCTGCCCAGTTTCTTACACGGCTTTCAAACAATGCGTACCATCGTTGGTGCATGTGGTGTGAAAATAAAATATTCACCGGTGTACCCGTGCTTCCACTACTGGGAAAAAATTCGCCTTGCTTTTCTCTTTGGGAACTAAGCAAAAGATTCATTCCAAATTTGCGTAAATCATTTTTGGATAGAATCGGTAATAGGGAAATATTTTCAACTGATATTGAACGAATATTTTTTTCAGTGATACCGTGTTTTTCAAATTCTTTCCTGTAATGCGGAACCGTATGTACTGCATGGTTTAGTATTTTTTGCAATTGTTGTTCTGTGTACTCAGCCCACTGGTTAACAGTAAAGTTTTCACGCGATTTTGCAGCTTCATATTCCTTTGGAAAAATGCCGCCCATTCTTCTTTTCTTCCATGTATAGCCATAAGCAGAAATCATTGCATGTTGAACTGCAACGGGGCTCATACTGTAAATTTTTTCGTACAAATGCACAATCACTTTTCTTTGAAAATGGAAATTGCATAAAAATAATGTAAATCAGGTATTCAGTTACTTTCTATTGATGGAAAAGTAAGAAGAAAAGATCTGCCGCGGCAGCCCTTTTCTTCTTTCGCCCTGATGAAGCTGATGAACAACGGAGACTTCAGCTTTTGTTCCCTGGTGATATGCG
>CAYXHX010000247.1:0-4317 GCA_964464835.1 uncultured Chitinophagaceae bacterium
GGATAATAATGCGTCTCTTCAATCAACGGCCCTCTCGTATGAATCACCTGTAAATTGTCAAAGAACACATCAACATTGCTTTCATTGCTGCAATACACATACAGGTATCCATTCTTTGGAATAGAAACTGTATTATGATGTGTTTTTAAAACATCTCCTGTTGTATTTACACCACTAAATCCACTACTGCTGCTTACTACTTTAAACTGTTCATCAAACAAAATCCAATTGATATATGCTTTCGGAATATTTACACCGGGGTCTGGTACAGAATTATTTAACCAATTCCCCAGGGGAACTGTTGTATTCGGCGTATTAAATAATGTTGTTGCATCTGTGCCATGTCCGCCAAGAGTTACTGCCTGGCTGCCGGCGAACAATCCCAGGAAATTCATTAATGCCGCGCTTATATTGTAAGTGTTCTGTATGGGCAAGCCATTGCTATGCCAGTAAGATTTTCCGTAAACATCCACTACATCCCCACTCATTACGCGAAGCGTTATGCCTAATCCTGTTTTCACTCCTTGTTGGCCATTAAGTTTATATAATTTTATACTTTGAGCAAGCGGACTGGCCAAAGGATTATTATTATATGGAGGATTTCCATTGTTGTTTTTATAACTGGGCGTATTTTGTACAAAGCCACTGATCGTATTTTCATCTACAATATTTGCATCCTGTATATCGTAATATTGTTTTTCAATCGCCAAATTGTTTCGTATTGCTCTAATCATCTTCATATATTCTCTTATATCATTAATTATTAATGGCGTCTGAGATTAAAAAAAATTATTTTCATTTTTTAATGCTGTATTTATTTTATAATCCAGACTAAGCCTGGAATTTATTTACATCCAAAAATGTAAACTATGAGATATGGTTCGCTCCATTTTAACCTGTTATTAATTCATTGAAACCTGGGCAGAATATATTATTCTGAACTTTGTTTGATTAAGAAAAAAAAGGGTAAATGGCATTACGAAAATGAATATATACAATTTCATGCTTCAATTTTCAGAGTAAAATTTATTTGAAAAGCGCACAGTCCAAGTTTTTGTAGAATCATACCAAAGATAAATGAATTTGTATTTTTTTATAGCTTTAAAATCAATACAATTTCCATTGTCAATTTCAAATTTTAATATCGGCAAATTGGGATCTTTACTATAATTATACGTAATACCTTTACCAGACATTCCTGAAGTACTATTTGTTACAACCATTGCATCAAATTTTAGTTCTTCATTCATAAACATTTTTATCTTGTCATTGAAATAATACAAAAAATAAATAGTGATTGTTTTATTTTTTTTATTAGTTCTCAATGCGGGGTAATGACTACGCTGGATTTGCAAATCAAAAGCACCAGGGCATGAAATATTATTTTGCGTTTTTTTCGATAAAGAACAAGAAATAAATAAAACAGTCACAAATAAGATAAAATAAAATTTCATTCTTCAGTCTTTTTTGGTTGTTGAGATTGAATTCGCTTATCCATACTTTCAAATTGACTAGGTAAAAGCTTTTTTCCTGTTGCAGATGGATTTTCTACGTGTTTGTTTCATAATTTCACTTGTTTAAAGTTATCTGTTTTTTTCAAGTTAACAAGTGGTCTTATTTTGTGGGGGTATTATTGTTTTCACCTGTTTAAAAAATTGTATAATTTTATTTTCAAAATCCAATGATGAAAAAATTACTTTTTTCCTGCATGACAGTTTGTTTGCTTAGTTGTTCAAAACAAGAAGTTCTAAAAGTTCCACTAAACACAAGTGGGCAAGAAGAAAATAAAGTTGCTGCTACCATACAATTCAGTGGTTATACCTGGAATGTAAAAAATGGAAATCATTTAGGCCCCGGCCCAAACCGTTGGAGTAAAAACAATGTTTGGGTAGATTCCTTAGGGCACCTGCACTTAAAAATTACAAAAGATGTTACCACAGGTAAATGGTACTGTGCGGAAGTTTCCACACAACAAACTTTTGGTATGGGCCGATGGCAGTTTTGGGTTGAAGGCAGGATTGATAAACTGGATAAAAATGTGGTACTCGGGTTATTTAATTATTCCGGCAATGATGGTTTTGATGAAATGGATATTGAATGGGCACGATGGGGAAATGAAAATAATCCCAATTGCAATTTTACCGTTTGGCCGGCGGAAAATGGGTTTAATAATTTTTCTTTTTCCAAAGAAATTTCTCTACATGGGAAAAGATCTACTCAACGTTTTACGAGGACTGATAGCAGTGTATTTTTTCAGTACCTAAGAGGTTTTACAAACCATAATCAGCAAACGTATGCTTCGGCAACTTGTAAAATGCCCCCTTATTCTATCAGTAATTTAAACATGCCTGTATATATCAATTTATGGTTGTTCCAGGGAAAAGCGCCGTCTAATGAAAAAGAAGTTGAAGTAGTCATTCATAAATTTACTTATAAACCATAAAGATTGAGCAAGTATTTTCTATGAAGACAATAGGGAGAAAGATATTGTAGTATCATTTTAACCAAAACCATGAAATATCAATTACAATATTTTCATCAGCCATTAAATCCAGGCAATACAATGTATAATTTTTATTTGAATTAGCTTCCATAATTTTTTCTCCACCTTATTAATTCGGCGTCAAATTATCCAACATTTTTTTAATAATTTTACTTTCAACTTCATACATTTATCAATACAACTATGATGGCAGAATGGAAGGATTTTTTTATTGCTGTTGTCGGCGCTTCAGCAGCCTTAACCGGGCTTATTTTTGTAGGAGTTTCAATTAGTTTGTCTAAAATTCTTGCCATGCGCGGCCTTATCAACAGGGCGTTGGTCTCGCTAATATTATTGCTAAATGTACTTTGCATGTCACTGTTTTTTTTAATCCCCGGGCAATCAATAACGGTTTTGGGTATAGAAATTTTAGGCTTGAGTATATTTGTCTGGCTCTTTGTATGCAGGTTCGATTTTCAAAACATGTATAAAATTGAAGCGAAATATAAATTCCGGTACATATTAAATTTGTTGATAGACCAAACCGCCACAATTTGTTTTATTCTTGCAGGGATATCTATTCTGTCAGGCTGGGATAGCGGTGCTTATTGGATTGCACCAGCTATCATCATCTCCATCATCAAAGCCGTATTGGATGGTTGGGTGTTGCTTGTAGAAATTTACAGGTAATAAAATGTTGAAGAAAAATATGCAGTTTATCTGTGGTTATTTATCACCAATTCAAAAACTTCTTTTTACTGTTTAAAAAAAATCTTTAGGTTTACGAAAACCAATCATCATGAAACCTGCTAAGCAACCAATTTTATTACTACTATTTGTTTATTTATTTTTTACAAACAGCCAACTTTATGCACAGGAAATTGATACCGTTTATAACAATAAAATAAAAGAATTTACGACGGACAAAAAATTCCTTCCTGCATCGGTATTGAACCTGGTAATTGATCCGAATATTCCATCCCCGCAAAAATTTTTCGGAAATATTATAGGCGCACCGGGCGTGATGCATCATACAACGGATATTCATAATTATTATAAAAAATTGGCATCGGCTTCAACAAATATTTCTGTACAACAAGTGGGAACAACAGAAGAAGGAAGGCCAATCAATCTCGTCATCATAGCGAATGAAGAGACACAAAAAAAACTCGATTTTTTTAAACATCAATTGGCGCTTTTGGCAGATCCAAGAAAGGTTGGAACGGCTGACGTAAATGAAATTATCAACAATACAAAACCGGTTTTTTACCTGAATGGAGGCTTGCATTCAACCGAAATGGGATCACCTGAAATGCTGATGGAGCTTGCATACCGGCTGATTACAAGTAATACGGAAGAGATAAAAAAAATTAGAGATAATACCATCATCATCATCAATCCTGTTTCCGAACCCGATGGCAGGGATAAACAAGTAGATTGGTATTACCGGTATTCAAAAGCAAGGGCAAATATGGAAGATGGTTTTCCTTTTTCACCGCCATATTGGGGAAAATATGTTTTCCATGATAACAACCGCGATGGCATACAAGTATCTCAGGAAATAACAAAAGCAATATTTAATATTTACTACGACTGGCATCCGAATGTGATGCTTGATTTGCATGAATCTGTTCCGCTTATTTATATGTCAACAGGTACCGGGCCTTACAATGAAACGATTGACCCAATCACCATCAGTGAATGGCAGGTGATGGCGAATAATGATATTACAGCGCTTGCAGCACAAGGTTTGCCCGGTGCATTCACATGGGCTTTTTATGATGGATGGTATCCCGGCTATGGAATTTGGGTAGCCAATAATCACAATTCAATTG
>CAYXHX010000248.1:0-1708 GCA_964464835.1 uncultured Chitinophagaceae bacterium
GGCAGCGTGTATTCAGGTTTAGGAATTTATGACACCATGCAATTTGTAAGCCCTGATGTTTCCACTATTTGTACAGGTATGGCTGCGAGCATGGGCGCTATTTTAATGTGCGCTGGTGTAAAAGGAAAAAGAAGCGCATTAAAACATAGCCGCATCATGCTGCATCAACCAAGTGGTGGTATTGGCGGACAAGCTACCGATATTGAAATCACTGCTCGTGAAGTATTAAAAATAAAAAAGGAATTGTATGAAATCGTAGCGCAGCATACAGGCAAAGATCCGGAAACAGTAGCCAAAGACAGTGACCGCGATTTTTGGATGTCAGCCGAAGAAAGTAAAGCCTATGGCTTGATTGATGAAGTGCTCCATACGAATCCCAAAAAAGAAATGAAATCAAAATAAATTTTTTGGGGAAGAAATTTCTCCCGGGAAAAATAAAAAAGATCAAATGAATAATTTAGAATATATACAACCAATTTTGGAAGAAGAGGAAGAAGAAAACGAGAAAGAAGACAAACAACAGTATTCTCCATTATTGATGAAAAAAATGGAAAAACTGTTTCTTGAAAAAAGAGCAGTTTATTTATGGGGCGCTGTGGAAGATAAATCAGCGAAAGATATTGTTTCAAAATTACTTTTATTGGATGCAGATAAACCCGGCGCTGAAATAAAGTTTTTTATCAATAGCCCGGGAGGAGTTGTCACAAGTGGAATGGTTATTTATGACACCATTAAAATGATCCAATCTCCTGTAAGTACAATTTGTATGGGCCTTGCAGCAAGTATGGGAAGTATTTTACTAAGTGTGGGCGCTAAAGGAAAACGTTTCATATACCCGCATGGTGAAGTAATGATTCATCAACCAAGCCTTGGCGGTTACTTCCAGGCAAATTCAGCCGACATTGAAATCCATGCACGGCAAATGATTAAAACCAAAGAAATCAGCGCACATATCCTCGCAGAAAATTGCGGGCAATCATTTGAAAAAATAATGAGCGATTTTGACCGGGACTTTTGGATGGATGCCAACGAAGCAATCTCTTATGGCATTGTAGATAAAATCATGAAGAAGATTTAAAGGATTTTTCGTTAAATTCTTTTATCGGTATAGATTACACATATAAAAAACTGTACATTTACTTTTACTTTTATAATTTTTTAAAATAAAAATGGCAAAACAAGCAAACCTTCACTGTTCATTTTGTGGCCGCAGCCGCGATGAGGTTAAAATCCTTATTGCCGGGCAGGAAGGCCATATATGTGAAAATTGTGTGGAGCATGCAGAAGAAATTATCTCCCATGAATTATTGGAACGCGATGATTTGCAGGTAAAACAATACCGCTTTAATATCCGCAAACCAAAAGAAGTAAAAGAATATTTGGATCAATATGTAATTGGTCAGGAAGATGCAAAAAGGGTTTTATCGGTGGCTGTTTATAATCATTACAAACGCATCACACAGAAATCACAGGCTGATGATGTAGAAATTGAAAAGAGTAACATCATTATGGTTGGTGAAACAGGTACTGGAAAAACTTTATTGGCAAAAACCATTGCCCGCCAACTGAATGTTCCTTTTGCAATTGTAGATGCCACCGTTTTTACAGAAGCCGGCTATGTGGGTGAAGATGTGGAAAGTATGCTTACAAGACTTTTACAAGTATGCAATTATGATGTAGCTGCTGCTGAAAAAGGTATTGTATATAT
>CAYXHX010000248.1:1718-4303 GCA_964464835.1 uncultured Chitinophagaceae bacterium
CAGGAAACATCCCGAGCAAAAAATGATCAAAATTAATACGAGCAATATTTTATTCATTTGTGGCGGTGCATTTGATGGCATTGATAAAGTAATTGCACGACGCATTAATACCAATGCTATTGGATTCAATGTAAATAAAGAGGTTCGGGAAGATCAAAAAAATAATATCCTGCAATTTATAAATGCTCAGGATTTAAAAGGTTTTGGGCTGATACCCGAATTGCTTGGCCGTTTACCCGTGGTAACCCATTTGGACCCTTTGGATTCAACTATTCTGCGGGCTATACTTACAGAACCCAAAAACAGCTTGCTGAAACAATATACCAAGTTATTTTCTTTTGAAGGAATTGACTTGAAAATTGAAGAAGAAGTGTTGAACTATATGGTGAAAAAAGCGCTTGAATATAAATTAGGTGCGAGAGGCCTTCGGAGTATTTTCGAATATATTCTTACAGATGCCATGTTTGAGCTTCCGGGTAGCGGGGTTAAAGAACTGACTATTGACCTGGAATATGCTGAACAAAAAATTAATAAGAGTAAACTTAACCTCTTGAAAGTAGCTTAAAGTTTTCTTTAAAATAACATGAATGCCTGTACCAATAAATGCAGGCTTTTTTATTTGCTTTCAACAAGGTTTCGAACCAGTTCAATGATCTCCGGGAATTTTCCGGTATCCTGGCCACCCGCAGTTGACAGGTTTTTTTGCCCACCACCACCACCTTTAATGAGGGGTGAAATTTTTTGTTTAATAATTTCATTGGCAGATTGCATTTTCCCTGGAATAAGATTTTCACCAATATATAAAGCCACCGCGGCTTTGCCATCTAATTCGGATAACAATACAATAACTGCATTCACTTTACCGGCGCTCAAATCAATTGATAATTTTTTTAAAGCATGCACATTTTGGGATACAACTATTTCACCCAAAAATTGAATGCCTCCAATCGTTTCAAATTTTTCTGACAGGTTATTTTTTAATTGATTGAGTTCTTTTGCCTGCAAACTTTCAATTAATTTTGATTGCTGTGCATTTTCAGTAAGTAAATGTTGCACGGCATTTTGCAATGAGGCCGGGCTCTTTAAAATCTCTTTTAAATTTTCTAATTCAATACTTTCTTCCCGGGTAAAATTTTCTGCTGCAACACCACATACCGCTTCTATACGGCGAACACCGGCAGCTATACCATTTTCATGCAATATTTTAAAAAATCCAATTTCCCCTGTCGCTTTTACATGTGTACCGCCACACAGCTCAATGGAGAAAGTGGGGTCCATTTCCACTACACGTACCATATCCCCATATTTTTCTCCGAAAAGCGCCATAGCACCCAGTTTCAGCGCTTCATCCTTGGGCAAAATCTTTGTTGTAACGGAAATATTTTCCCGTATCCTTGCATTCACGATTTGTTCAACCTGTTTTAAATTTTCTTTACTAATTTTTTCAAAATGCGAAAAATCAAATCGCATCTTTTCAGCCGTTACAAGGCTGCCTTGTTGTGTAATATGTTTTCCTAAAACACTTCTTAATGCAGCATGCAATAAATGCGTGGCGCTATGATGTTGTGCAGTTTGTTTTCGTTTTGCCACATCTACATTTGCAGTAACCGGGGATTCAATATTTTTTGGTAAATGATTGACAAAATGAATAATCAAATTATTTTCCTTCTTCGTATCAGTTACTTTGATTTCTTCTTCTTCAAATTTTAAAATACCCGTATCTCCTACTTGCCCCCCACTTTCAGCATAAAAAGGTGTCTGTTCTAAAACCAATTGAAAAGAGGTTTTCCCTTTAGCCTCCATTTTCCGGAATTTTATAACATGCGTTTCCGTTTGAAGCATATCATACCCGATAAACTTTGTATCCGAATTTTCCAGCACTGTCCAATCACCTGCATCAATCATAGTTGCTGCACGGCTTCGATTTTTTTGATGCAACATATTTTCTTCAAATCCGGCTTCATCTATTTCCAAATTATTTTCAAAAGCAATTAATCTTGTGAGGTCTAATGGGAAACCATAGGTATCGTATAGCTCAAAACATTCAATCCCCGGAATTGCAGGAATGTTTTTTTCTTTAAGAGAAGCAATGAGTTGTTCCATTTTGCCAAGCCCTTTTTCCAATGTTCGCAAAAAGGCATCTTCTTCTTCTTTTACAACACGCATAACAAATTCCTGTTGTTGAAATAATTCCGGGAAAACCAATTCAAATTGTTTTGCTACTACAGGAATCAATTGAAATAATAATGCTTCATGAAAGCCGAGATACGAATAATAATACCGCACTGCCCTTCTTAATATTCTTCGTATAACGTAGCCTGCGCCTGTATTTGAGGGCAATTGACCATCAGAAATTGTAAATGCGATGGCGCGGATATGATCGGCGATTACGCGGAAAGCAATCGCTTCCCGGCTATCTCCTCCATCATATTTTTTGCCACTAACTTTTTCTGTATTATGGATTGTTGGTAAAAAAATATCCGTATCATAATTGCTGTTCTTCTGTTGAATTACGCGTGTGAGCCTTTCAAAACCCATCCCGGTATCAACATGTTTTTCAGGCAATGAAGTCAGCGTTCCATTTT
>CAYXHX010000249.1:0-1471 GCA_964464835.1 uncultured Chitinophagaceae bacterium
AATTTTTTCATTTCAAAAAAAAATGAAACCGGAAATAATCTCTATCCCGGTTTCGTTATCCATTCACCATTAACAATTAAAAAATTATTCTTTCACTCCACCGCGGCGGACACAAATAAATTAACTGTTGCTACAACATTCAACACCGCAGCAGGCAGGCTTTTCCGCATATACAGTAATACTGAATATACCTGTCTTTCCTTCCCGGAAATTTTTGATTTCTTCATCACTCAAATATTTTTTCAAAATATCACCGGGAATATGGATGGCTTTTTCTTTTTGAATAGTCCTATTTTCAAAGCCATTCGCTTCGATCAGTTGGAGATAATTTTCTTTTTGAATTGCTCCCGATACGCATCCGGCATACATTTCAGCATCCTGTTGAAGTGAACCAGGCAATTGGCCAACCAGTACAATATCGGAAATACTGAAGTGCCCGCCCGGTTTTAATACCCTGAACATTTCTTTGAATACAGCATCTTTATCGGGTACTAAATTCAATACACAATTGCTGACAATTACATCCGCAATTTTTTCGGGCAATGGTATATGATCAATATCACCCTGGATAAATTCAACATTTTTGAAGTCCAATTTTGTAACATTTTCCCGGGCTTTTAAAATCATTGCCGGGGTGAAATCAATGCCGATTACTTTACCGGTTTCCCCGGTTTCAGCACGTGCAACAAAACAATCATTGCCGGCGCCACTGCCAAGATCTATCACCGTATCACCTTTTTTAATGTTTGCAAAAGCCGTTGGCAGCCCGCATCCCAGGCCAAGATCCGCATCTTTGATATAGCCATCCATGGTTGAATAATCATCTGTCATGATGTTGTACACTTCATCCGAACAGCAGCCGGAGCCGCAGCAGGAAGCTTCATTGGTGGCTTTATCCTGCAAGGCAATTTCACTGTATTTGCTTTTGACAATTTCTTTTAATTTTTCTGCATGTTCCATATTGATTTTTTAATAATTAACAACAACTGTTTTTCTTCGATAATTTCCCTGAAAAATTTTGAAAATAGGCGAGGGCCTGTGCAATTATTTTTTCATTCACGCAATAGCAAATGGCATTTCCTTCTACATTTCCTTTAATCAGCCCGGCATTTTTCAATTCGCGGAGGTGTTGGGAAATGGTAGGTTGTGCAAGAGGTAATTCATTGACAATATCACCACAGATACAGGTATTCACTTTCAGCAAATATTCCATGATGGCCAGGCGGGCGGGATGCCCCAATGCTTTGAAAACATTGGCCATTTGATTTTGCCTGGCAGAGAAATGCATGGTTTTTGTAGCGCCCATTTTTATAATTTAATATTGCAATAATACGATAAAGATTGAAAATGCAAAATTTATTTTTTTGAAAAATGAATTTGAACAGATATGTCTTTTCCAAAAATACCCGGCAATCTAAAATACGAAGTATATAAAGGCATTGTTGCATAGAAAAAGGCTGTGCAAAATCAT
>CAYXHX010000249.1:1481-4302 GCA_964464835.1 uncultured Chitinophagaceae bacterium
TTTCCATTCATGATAATGTTTTTCGATTGTTACATTGCTTATGATTTACAATGATGAATTGAGAAGTGGAGGTGATGAGAAAAGGTAGAGCCATCATTTTGAAATATTTTAGAAGAAAAAAACTCTCTAGGTAAACTTTCTGAAATTGATTAAGAAATCAACATGCAAGACTTTTATCCAACTGCCAATTTTAGTGAATCTTTCCAAATGTATGGAGGAATAGGTTCCTTTAGTTGCCAGTTAATATTCATCGGTTTTGATCCATAATGTTCTATATAATTTGCAATCCCTAAGAAAACAAATCCCATCGGTTTTCCAAATTCATCAGTGTTTTTTTCTCTTACAAATAATAAGATCGTTCTATCGTTTTGCTCATGAGTGATATATGATAATCCTTTACCAGCTTCCGGCCTTGATGTATTTTGAGACTGCCAATGAAAAATTGTTTCATTTATGGCATAATCATTATACATTGTAGTTGGCGAATAGTTTTCCTCAGATTTTTCTAAAGTTACCAATAACAATTCGGTTTTCTTTTGTTTCAGATTCACTACTCCTTCACGGTTGCTTGATTTTCTTAAGAATGTACTATCTCCATAAGCAGCTAAAATTTGTTCTCTTGTATATCTTCCATGTAATTTTAGTGGCTGCGGATAATCAAGTGAAATATCCCCTTCGACGAAATCAATTCTGTTAATCAGAATTTCTAAGACTTCTATTATTTCTTCATTCAATATTTTATTTCTTCCGATAGATCTTATGCTTTCTTCAAGAGAATGAAAGTTTCCAGGTGCTTGCCAAATATCATAATGAAGCATCAAACACATAGATCTTTCTACTTCAGTTAGATTACTAAAGTTTACTTGAAATCCTTTCTTTGCTAGTGATAATATGAATTGAAAATAGGAATTCGAGTTGCAAGTGAGCCACTTCTTAGCAATAGCTCTGTATATTTCCTTTTCATTTATTTGGGAATAATCCTCAATTTGTCCAGCCATTACACACAATCTTTGCCAATTCGTTTTCCAATAAATTAGTTGTAATGGAATATGATAGAGGTTTGAAAAATTTTTAAGTGTAAGAGGTAGTGTAGTTTGAAACTTGAAATTCCGAATCTTAGTTAGTAGTTGATTAGTGTTTAGTTTGGTAGCATGACGAATGTTTTGTAAAATGAATTCTTTTGCTTTCTTTTCTAAATTAATTGTGCAGCCTAAAGGCAAATGAGGAAAATCATCTTCAAGTTCTTTTTGAATAGATGTATTTGTTTTGCCAACCAATGCCCTGAACTTCCCTTCAAAATCATATTCAGGTCTTGAGTTTCCTACAAAATCCAAAACAGTTAAACACTCTTTATCTTCAGCCAATCTCAAGCCTCGACCAAGTTGTTGTAAAAAAACAGTTAAGCTTTCTGTTGGTCTTAAAAATAAAACTGTATCTATATTTGGTATGTCAACTCTTTCATTGAAAATGTCAACTACAAAAAGATAATTGATTTGTTTGCTCAAAAGTTTTCTCCTTAATTCTTCTCTTAATTCATTTCTAGTGCTTACTAAATAATCAGCTTTCAAGCCTGAAAGAGAAAATTTCTCTGCCATAAATTGTGCGTGTTCTTGTGAAACACAAAAGCATATTGCTCTTACATCATTTATGTCTCTTAAATACTTGTTTAGATTAAAAATAATTTCTCTGGTTCGGTTATCATTTTGGGTATAGATTTGTGTTAGCTCACTCGGTAAATATTTCCCACTTTGCCATGTGGTCCTTGATAAATCTATACTGTCAGTAATTCCAAAATATTGAAAAGGGCAAAGTAATTTCCGGTTGAGTGCTTCTGGCAGTCTTATTTCTGCAGCAATTGTATCTGAAAAGTCTTTAAGTATATCTTCTCCGTCCATTCTTTCAGGAGTTGCTGTCAAGCCTAAGAGGATTTCTGGTTTGAACCGATTTAATATCGGACGATAACTTGACGCAGCAATATGATGAACTTCATCTACAATAATAAAATCATAAAATGATTCAGAAAGGGTCAGTGAATCAATTCTGTTATTGAGCGTTTGAACTGAAGTGAAAACATTATCATATTTTTCAGGTTCAATACCATCGACCCACAACTCTCCAAAATTATTGTCTTTAATAATCCCTTGAAAAGTAGCTTGTGCCTGTTGCAGAATTTCTTTTCGATGTGCAACAAACAAAAGTTTTGCACTTGGATTTCCTTTCTTAAAAATTTTAAAATCAAAAGCGGAGATCACTGTTTTACCTGTACCTGTTGCTGCAACTATTAAATTTTTAAATCGATTGTGAACAATTCTTTCGGTATTCAACTTTTCCAATATTTCTTCCTGAAAAGGAAATGGTTTTATATCAAAATAAGTGGTTGGATTATTTATGTCATGTATCCTCTCCTTCTTTAATGCAATTCTTAGTTTTTCAACATGATGAATCTTTTCAAATAACTTAAATTCTTTATCTTGCCAATATGTGTCAAAGGTTTTCTGGAATTTGTCGATAATATGCCCGACCTCTTTGGTTGTTACTTTAAGGTTCCATTCCAAACCATTAGTCAATGCGGAACGGGAAATGTTTGATGAACCAATATACCCGGTGTGGAAACCCGTATTTCTGAAGAATAAGTATGCTTTTGCATGTAATCTCTCATTATTTGTATTGTATGAAACTTTGATCTCTGTGTTCTTTAAACTGGATAAATATTCTACTGCTTTTAAATCAGTAGCCCCCATGTACGAAGTAGTAATCACCTTTAACAGGCCGCCTCTATTTGTAAACTCAAATAACTCTCTTTCAAAAATTCTTATCCCAG
>CAYXHX010000250.1:0-4266 GCA_964464835.1 uncultured Chitinophagaceae bacterium
AATACCAATCAATGCATCTCTTCCATAATGCAATTCAGGCACGATGATGCCGCCATTGCCTTCCCCACCAATCACTGCATGTACTTCTTTCATTTTATTCACTACATTCACTTCGCCTACCGCACTTGCATAATAGTTACCTCCATGTTTTTCCGTCACATCTTTCAGTGCCTGAGTGGATGATAAATTGCTAACCGTATTTCCTTTTGTATGTTGCAAAATGTAATCTGCCACTGCCACCAAAGTATATTCTTCGCCAAACATAGAACCATCTTCACATACAAAGCAAAGTCGGTCCACATCCGGGTCAACGGCTATGCCGAGATGCGCCTGCTTTTTTTTCACTTCGCCTGAAAGGCCCTGCAGGTGTTGCGGCAAAGGCTCAGGGTTGTGTTCAAATTTTCCATTTACTTCAGCATTCAGCACAGTATAATTATCTACGCATAGTGCATCGAGCAATGCAGGTACTGCAATAGCGCCCGTACTATTAATTGCATCAACAACAATATGGAAGTTTTGTCTTTGAATGTTTTCTTTATTTACCAAAGGGTGCTGCAAGATGGCATCAATATGATTTTTCAATGAATCATAAACCGGGATGATTTTGCCAATCATTTCCACTGATGCAAAATGAAATTTATTTTTAGCTGCAAGCGTTAAAATTTTTTCCCCATCGGCAGCGCTTAAAAATTCACCTTTCTCATTAAAAAATTTTAAAGCATTCCATTCTTTGGGATTATGGCTTGCTGATAATATAATGCCTCCTGCTGCCTGGTTTGAAATCACCGCCATTTCAATAGTTGGCGTGGTACTGAGACCTGCATCAAGTACATCAAGGCCCATCGAAAGCAATGTATTCACCGCAAATGCCTGCATCATTTCCCCACTTATTCTTCCATCCCTTCCTACAACAATTTTTTTATTGGGCAAATTTTTATCGAGGATAAAATGGCTGTATGCAGCTACAAATTTTACAACATCCAACGGGCTTAGGCAATTTCCCGGTGCACCACCAATTGTACCTCTTATGCCCGATATACTTTTAATTAATGCCATTCTTTTATTTTTCAGGTGTGCAAAATTAATTCAAATATCCAACTTTTCCTATGCGATATATTTATGAATTTATAAATAAATTAAAAATAATTTTGCCAACATGCCGAAACAAATATACCATAAAGAATGGTTCGATTCATGGTTTAGTTCCCCTTATTATGAAATGTTATATGCAAAACGGGATGAAGCAGAAGCGCATGCATTTTTGCAAAGATTAATCAGTTGGTTAAATCCGAAAGATGGCAGTTACATGCTGGATGTAGCCTGCGGAAAAGGCAGGTATAGCAAGGTTTTAGCTGAAATGGGTTTTGACGTTGTTGGTATTGATCTTGCAGAAAAATCCATTCGTGAAGCCCAAAAAATGGAGACTACAAACCTGCATTTTATTGTACATGATATGCGTAAACCTTTTTTGCAAAATCATTTTGATTATGCATTTAATTTCTTTACAAGTTTCGGTTATTTTAAAACGCTTCATGAACATCATGATGCACTGCAGGCCATTGCACAAAGCCTGAAATGGAATGGCATTTTTGTCATTGATTATTTAAATGTGTCAATTACAGGGAAACAGTTAGTACCGGATGAAACTAAAAAAATTGGCCATGTAGTTTTCCAAATTAACAAGTGGCAGGACAATACTCATTTTTATAAACAAATAGATATTCGCGACAATAAAAACAATTTTCACCAAACATTTGAGGAAAAAGTACGCAAATTTTCCTGCGTGGATTTTATAGAAATGCTTTCATGGAAAAGATTACAAGTGGATGCCATATTTGGTGATTATGCATTGAATGTCTATGATTCAGAAAATTCGCCAAGGTTGATTTTGGTTGCCAAGAAAATTGAATAAGAAACATTGTGGAAGTTTTAATGGCCGCTTTTTATTATCCGGATATTCATTATATTAAATTAAATTAATGGTTGGATAGAAATATTCATTTTATTTTAGCTAAACATTTCCAACCTTTTTTCTTCTTTCATTTAAAACAACATTATCATGAAACCACATGTACGCTTTGTAGAATCCGGGATTGCCAAGCAAACCCTAATCTCATTTACAACATTTTTATTCCTCCTGTTTTCATCCGCATTTAATTTAAATGCAATTGCACAAGGAACCTGGACGCCCTTGACCAATTTAGCGCCGGATGCCAATGGTGGCGGAGCAATCCTGCTTTCAGACGGATCTGTTATTTGTAAAAGTTTTGCCGGCGGATCAGATGGAATTGGAAATATTTATAATAAACTCACACCGGATAAACATGGAAGTTATATCAATGGCACCTGGTCGTCTATTGCACCGATGTTTAAAACACGTTTGTATTATTCTTCACAGGTTTTAAAAGATGGGCGCGTATATGTTGCGGGTGGGGAATATGGCACAGGAGGTTATTTTGGGGAAACTTATGACCCACTCACAAATACCTGGACAATGAATGGTACAATCGGCACTTTTGTAAGCGATGCCAATTCTGAAATCCTGGAAGATGGCGGCGTAATACAAGCATTGGTATCGGGTAATTTGCGGATTACAGATTTATGGAATCCGGCAACAGGCTTATATTCCACAGGGCCAACTTGTGTAGGTATCCACAATGAATCCGCATGGGCAAAATTGGCCGACAATAGTATTTTATTTATAGACAGGAATACTAAAAAATCCGAAAGATATATACCCGCTTTGGGCGCATGGGTGGCAGATGCTGATGTTCCTGTTTCTGTATATGACCCCTATGGGTTAGAGCAAGGTGGTGCTGTATTATTGCCTGATGGCCGGGCATTTTTTATTGGGTCAACAGGGCATAATGCTATTTATACACCTTCAGGAAGTTCGGCCCCTGGTAGTTGGATTGCTGCGGCAGATTTCCCCAATACGCAAGGCACACCTGATGCTGCTGCGGCAATGATGGTAAATGGGAAAGTATTGTGTGCCACTTCACCTGTTCCTACATCAGGAAATCATTTTCCTAAACCTACCTCATTTTATGAATACGATTATACAAGCAATAGTTTTACCAGGGTGAATGCGCCGGATGGCAACCTTACTTTGAATGTATCATGTTATCTTACAGGCATGTTGTGTTTGCCAAACGGGCAGGTTTTATACAGCACTCAAAATTCAAATCAATATTATATTTATACCCCTGATGGCTCTCCATTAGCATCCGGCAAACCAAAAATTAAAAAAATAAAGAATATGCACGGGCGTGTTTTTAAAGTAACCGGTACATTATTTAATGGTATTTCAGAAGGCGCTACCTATGGGGATGATTGGCAAATGAATACCAACTATCCCGTGATCCGGTTAACCCATAATCACAGGGTATATTATGCCAGAACGTATAACTGGAACAGTACTGGTGTCATGCGAGGGAATAAAGCAGATACAGTTTTCATGAAAGTTCCTTTCTCATTACCTGCGGGCGATTATTTTATTGAAGTTACTGCAAATGGTATTGCTTCAAATCCGGTTCAGGTGCATTACAATGGGGTGAATTTTACAGCCGTTAATTTCCAGGATAAAGATATTTTTGAAGATGCAACAACGGAATCAGTGAATAAAATATCGGTTTATCCAAACCCGGCCAAGAGTCAAACTACTATTCAATACACCATTGTAAAACCTTCCAATGTTTCTATTCAACTTGTAAATCAAAGTGGAAAGACAATGAAAGTATTGTTGAATAAAAATATGGATGAGGGAGCATATACTTTACCAATAAGTATTAGTGGGTTGGTTGCAGGAATCTATTCCATAGAAATGATTACAGAAACAGGTACTCAATCCATTCAACTTTTAGTGCAGTAAATTTTGTATAAATTCTTTTATATTAAAACATCGTGCTTATAAATTGCACGATGTTTTTTATATATTTGTTGTTCATAACCGCAACGAGCCTATAAATGAGGGTTTTATTTTTAAGACTCCCTATACTCAAATTAGAGGGTTCAATGCGGTTTCTATTTTTTATTATTCAAAATCATATACCGCGAAGTTTCGTAGAATGCATTTGTCATGTTTCTAAATTGATTGCGCAATGAATCTGTCAGCACCGGTTGTTGATTATCCGTCATGCTTACAAATTGTTCAGGGCTTGAATTATTGATCCCATAGCTATAAAAATATTGATTATTCAAAACACCAATTCTTTTCATATCCGGGTCAAAAATAAAAGCATATCCATTTTTCATTGAATCTGTATG
>CAYXHX010000251.1:0-4234 GCA_964464835.1 uncultured Chitinophagaceae bacterium
AATGGTTCCAGGTTAGGATCTGCCAGCCAGATGTGCATATCGTCTTGGACTTTGTAATCAATATAAAAACCGGCATGCTCTGCATTTATTTTCAAATGAACAAATTGCTCAAGTACCAACCGTATCACTACTTTCAGTTCATCACTTTTATGCATAGCCATACTGCGGCTTCTCACTTTTTCCAATGCTGCCTCTATTTCCAGGTCACGATTTTGTGCTTCCACATCCTTTCTCTTTTGTTTCTTCCAAAAGAATGGCGGTGGTGCGTTTTACTTTTTCAGTTCTATCGAGTTTGAACTCTGTTATGGCAAATTCTTTTTCAGCATCTTTCACTGCTTTCAGTAAAACATTTTTTTCTTCATCACTTAAGTGTGTTGATTGCTGAATGGAATTTAATATCTTTTGAAGATGTGGATTCATTTATTCTTCCTTTTAGATGATAAAGATGCAATCTGTTTATTTTTCTTCTTTTCAGATTCAGTCAAATAGTTTTGTGCCGTTACTACTTTTTGCCCCGTTTTAAATTCCAATTCTTTTCTTGCATTGCCGGCTACTGCGCCGCCTTGCTTTGCAGCTTTTTTATTTTCGGTAAACCCTTTAGGCTTTTTTGTTTTTACGATGGCGGTAGTAGAAGCTTCGCCGAGCATAGAGAAAATTAATTCAAGGTCACTCATGTGATCCCGCAGATTTTGGTTTTTCAATCCTTTCACTTTTTTATGTTGAGAAGGTATTAATCCAAATATTGCTTTAGAAATTTCGGCAGTAAGTATGGCATACTCTTTTTGTTGCTTTACCCCACTATTTTTCCATTCTTCAGTTAATTCTTCCCTGATAGCAATACTTCGCATCCGTTTTTCAATCCAATCATCGGGATAGCCTTTTAGTTTGTATAGTTCCCTTGTTCGTTGAGTAGCCAGTTCAGGGTTTTCAATTTCGTCTAACCTATCACTGCCTACTTGTGCCAACCAAAGTTTAAAGGGTTCTGCCTTGGGTGAAGGAATGGTTTGAATGATCCGTAGAAGACCCTGCGCATTAGCACATCCCATTTTTTGTTTACCGCCTGCTGTTTCTACTGCAAGGGTAGGTACAATTTGTACCCATCCTTCGGCAAGGGCTGCATCTCGCTGACGCATTTTCTTGATATATTGTTTGGGATCTTTACTGCCTGTTAAAACGGCAACCACATCTTCAACAACGAAATACCATTTTTGTTCTGCTTCGTTCCATTCGGAACGGATTTGTTTGGATTCAAATAATTTAATGTTACTCATATTAATGGTGAATTGTGAATTGTTAATGGTGAATTATTTGATTCCTTATTTTCTTTAAATGTATTAATTATTGAAGTCAATAGTTTTCTATTATATCTTTTAATGGCGAATGAATAATGACTAAGAACTTTCCTCTCATTAACAATTCACAATTCACTCCGCCGCGGAGGACACAATTGTTTCAGCGATACCACACAACAGGTATTATTCATGTTTCCCTCTCTTCGACTTTCCAAACTCGCCATAACAGAAAAACCCGATGAATGGCGCATTCCAAACTTTCTTCACTCTTTCTATTTCTTCACTCGTCATTACACCAAATGATAAATACCGGCTGATACAGGAAAACATGATGACTGCATCTGCATTGTTTTGCTTTTCATTTTTCAAGTCTGCACATTCATTCACCACGGTATCTATCACATCAAAATCAGGAGGCAATGAGAAACGAACCTTGGCGCCTTGCGGAACTGTCCGGCACATATTAACGAACGATCTTCTCTGTTTCCAAACATGGCGGTTCGCATTACAGGTGGTGCATCCTCCCTTTCCAATTGCAAAGGATAATATGCGCCAATATTTGTAAGCACATCTTTATCAGGGTCAAGGTCAATATTCAACTCAAGATATTTTATCACCAGGTCCAATGCGGGTTGATCATCTATGGTATAAACAACATTGCCCACACTTTTTGTTATGGTTTTTGTGATACCGATTGGCTTCCAGCCACAGGTGGCAACGCCTTCTACATGAATTTTTTCTTCATCAATAATTAAAGCCACTATTCCGGTAGTACTTTTTTTACCATAAGTAAAAACCAATGGCTCCCGCAATTGCAGGTCGTCGCCGGCCATTCCTCCAAAGATGGTTGCTTCTCCACCAAAGCCTTCTTCAATACCTTTGATAATTTCTTCGCCATCAGTTTGTAACCAACCCGAAGCAATGATGAAAGCGGGATATGTAAAACTATTTTTTCCTTCGGTCCCTAATTGCTTTGCAATATCATGCGTGCTATTTTCTCCTTTTTCAAAAAAAGCTACTTTGAAATATTCCGGGTTTATATCAAGCAACATGATGGCGATACTTCCTTCCTGTATTTCACTGCTGATAAATTCACCTGATGTGGTGGTGCCAAAAACCTGGATTCCATTTTGGTGAAGAAGGGAAGAAACGGCATCCATATCCTGCTTTACGGATATAAACACAATGGCGAGTGTGGGTGAGAAATCTTCATTCCTGCATTCGTGTAATGCTGCCTGAATTTCTTCGGAAGAATTTCCTTTGATTGTTTTTGCTTGCATAATAAAATTTTCTCTATAATATATTTTCAACTTCTCCAATCAACACCGTTACTCCACCCGTTGCAAAATTTGAAAGGTCAGCAACAGCAGCCAGCCCTTCAGGTGAAGCCATTGTTTGTTGCATGGTTATAGCGTCGGGAAAATATAAATCTGCCATGCGATAATAAGCAGGCTTTCCTCCCGTGGGATCAGAAACAAATTTTGTAAGATCCACCTTTGATACGTTTGCCATTTTTGAAGAAATAGGCAGATGTGTTTCATAATAATACTTTTCGAATGCAGCGGCATCCACCGGATGGCCGTAGAGCAATGTTGCTTTGATCATAATTGATAATTATTAATGGTTAATTGTTAATTGTGAATGGTGAATTAGTCTTTTATTCATTTTGGAAGTTTTAATTATTGAAGTCAATATTTTTCTTATTTCTGTGATGTCTTGAAATATTGAATCGGATCGTTTTTTCGATAGACCAAAACTGTTACAAAAGTTCAATCTAATATTCTGCTTCATTACCTTCTTTTTGTGGTATAGCTAATTTGTGTACAAAATCTGATTTACTTTCTGCAAGTTCTGATTCCCGAACCATAGCCCCAATTGAAGTTCCGCATCGCAACAACTGTTTATAAAGAATAAATTCTTTCTTTTCAACTTGCAAAAATTGATAGGATTTTATTATCCGCAATGCAAATGCAAAACTTTTTTCTTTCATAATATTCTCTTTCATAATTTGAAACTTTATAGATACCTGATTTCCATCATTATCAATTAACCATTAACCAGTTTCTACAATTCTTTAAGCGCCACCACACATGTTGTAAGGTTATGCATTTCCAAATTCCCACCGGTTGCTCTTCCTAATTCTGCATTGCTAAACATACCAACCATCGGTACATTCCAAACATTTTTTATACCTTCCATTTCCTCTTGTATCATAGGGCCAAGCGCAACCTGCCGACCGGCACAACTGAAAACAATGACTGCATCCGCTTCGGACATTTCTGTTGATTTTAATTCTTCAACACCATTGATCACTTTATCCACCACATCAAAATCGGGTGGCAAAGAAAACCGCACTTTACTGCCCTGTGGCACAGAGCCGCTGCAATAAAAAGAACGATCATTCCAATCTATCTGCAAGCCGGGCCGCATCACCGGGTCGCCTTTCTCCCGCTGCATTTGCAAAGGAAATGTGGAAGCTATTTCCAGGATGAGGCCTGTATTCTCAGGAGTTACATTTTGAATGCCGCCATACTTTGCAGTAAGATCCAAAACAGGAATATCATCCACCGTATAAACATGGTTGCCTTCACTTTTGGTAACGGTTCTCACTGTACCAACAGCATTCCATCCACAAGTAGCCCTGCCTTTTATCTTAATCTTATCTTCATCCAATACCAACACCACTATGCCCCGGTTACTTTCTTTTTTATTGGTAAAAACAAATTGTTCAGAAAAAGTATAATCATCGCCAGCGCCACCACCATACACATTTACATGCTTACCAATGATGTCTTCAAAACCAAGTAGCAACTCTTCCGCATCTGTTTCTGTATTGCTACTGGCAATCAGGAAAGCCGGGTGATCAAATTTTTCTAAAGATTTTTTTGCAACATCTCTTGCTTTTTCTCTGTAATTTTTTTCGGGGAACTCTTCGAAACTGA
>CAYXHX010000252.1:0-4193 GCA_964464835.1 uncultured Chitinophagaceae bacterium
CGCTAGCGTTCATCCTGAGCCAGGATCAAACTCTCCATTGTAAATGTTGTTTGATCTGACTTAATCTCAAATTAATCGAAATTAACGTCTGATTTAATGTTTATTTCGCTTTTCCTTACCGTAAACTATTACTAATTTACGTACTGTTATTTCCAATCTTTCAAAGAACTTTCAGTGTTTACTACTGTCCCATTTTTTCATCCCGGCCGAACCAGTTTTTCAATTTGGGGCTGCAAAGGTAAACAGCTTTTTTATTCTACCAAATAAATCTGTAAAATATCTCAGAATAATTTTAAGTGTAACAACCTGATAACAATTTTATTCATCCTCTTTGACCAATGAATTCAAGGCTTTTTGTTGAATAAATTTTTGGTTGCTTCTTTAATAAAAACTTTTCAAGAACTACCGTTTTTTTTACGGGGTTGCAAAGATACATATCAATCTTTTAATAAAAAATAAATACGTATTATTTTTGAAAGTTTATTTTTTTCTGGTTAAAAATCTCAATGATCTGCCCGCATTTTTTTTAACGGGCTGCAAAGATAAGGTTACTTGCTTTCATACCAAATATTTTCAGGAATTCTTTTTTTTATTTTTAATGAAATGATTGATGGCAAAGGATTATAACCCCAAAAAAAATTTCAGATTTTCTCAAAACTATTTTTCGGGTATTCAATTTTATATAAATACAATCCATGTGGTGGTGCTGAAAAATCTGCATGTAAATGATTATCACCATCTATGATTGCCCTGAATTTTTCAATATTCATATTTTTTCTTGCGCCCTGTAACATGGTTGCAGTAAGCCCTCGTACCATGCCTCTTAAAAAGCGGTTTGCCTTAACTGTAAAAACAATATTGTTAGATTCAAATTCCCAAGAAGATTTTTCAATTTTGCAAAAAGTTGTTTTACCCGCACTTCCTTTTTTTGAAAAAGAAGTAAAATCTGTTGTATGCAAAATGATTTCGGAAAATTCATGCAATAATTCTTTCTTTATTGCATATGGATAATGCCAGGAGCGTGCTCTTAGGAAAGGGTTTTTAGTTGTATGTAAATAATATTTATACTCCCGGCTGATTGCAAAAAACCTTGCATGAAAATTATTGGAAGTTTTATATATCCCGGTGATTGAAATATCTGCCGGCAGAATACTATTCAGGTTATAAACTTCATCCTGATGTATGCAAATATCTGTATCAAAATGAAAAAAGTTCTGAATTGCATGGACCCCGGAATCTGTACGTGAAGCGCCAACTAGCGAAAATGGTTTCCTGAAATATATTTGAAGCGCTTTTTCTAATTCTGATTGAATTGTACGTGCATTGATTTGCGACTGTGATCCGTGATAATTTTTTCCAAGATAGGACACTTCTAAACAATACCGTTGCTGCATAAAAGTTTACTTCTGCTGTATTAATGCATCAAACCTGTTTTTGTAATAGGTATCAAATAACATTGTTGCGAGTTGGTTATAATTGCCATTGTCAAATACACTTGTATAAAATTGACTAAAAAGATTGTACCGGCTTTCATCATTCAAAAAAAGGCCGGCTAATTCTTTCACTTGTGCTGTAGATAAACACCTGTCGCCAACATATTTTTTGGCTGCTGACAGCATTTTTTCATCTGAAGATTGCGAGATCATTTTTTTACGCAGCCTATCCATATCATCCTCAGGGAAGATATTCGTACATTCATTCCTGATTGGTGTATTAACGGCATCAGGTGTAGTTGCAATGATAGCTTCAGTTGGTTTTTCTTCTTCTTGCTTTTCTTGATAAAACGGATTGCCTGATTGATCGGAATTATTTACTATTGATGTGGTATCTTTTATTTCCGGGGTTTCTTTTTCTTCTATAACAGGGTCAATTACGTTTTCTGTTTTTACTTCAATTGCTTTATTTTCTTTATTTGGTGGTATCGTAACAAAAATGGTATCTGTTTTTATACCATCAAAATCGAGGAAAGTGTAATGTGTACCTGCAATATCGGTAATCGCAGCAATTTTTGTAACTGTATTTTTTCCATTGGTTATACTTGAAATAGTTTGAGGTAATGATTCAACTATCGGACTGTTTACATCTGTTTGAACTTCTGCAATCACTGAATCTTTTTTAGTTTCAGGTATAATTGCGACCACAGGATTATTGAGTGTACTATCATCAACTACATCAGAGAGCATATCACTGAATGCATTATTTTTATTATCAATTGCCGGGGCATTTGCTGCTGTAATTAAATCCATTGTTTGAAGATTCATTAGAGTCCAGCCTTTTTCTGAAAAGTTTTTTAATAAAAACCCCTGGTCATTGTTATTCACTTTGCATTGAAATGTAAGTGGGGCGACTGATGCATCAGCGACGGTTATAGATAAATTGTAGGTGTTATTAGTGAGTTTTGGAATTATTACATAGCCAATGTCGGAGGATTTATAAGCATGATCATTCACATTTACTGTAAATGAAGTTTTTGAATCGCTTTGAATATATATAAAATGATTTTGTTGGGCAAGCGTTTGTAAAGATGTAAAAAGAAGAATGATTGATAAAGACAGTAACTTCATGATCAATGTATTTTTTGCAAATTTAGGATTATTAAAAATGAATGTGGAAGTTACATTCATAAATTATACCAAATCGTTTTGATGCTGCCCACAATAAAATGTTAGAAGAAAATAATCACTGATCAAACCATTTATTGGCTTGTGCCAATTTCAATACCTGTACTTTGGATTGAACATGTAGTTTTTCATAAATATTTGAAATATGTTTACGCACCGTAAAAACACTGATATGCAACATATCCCCAATTTGTTTGGCATCGAGGCCTTGGATAGTCAGTTGTAATATTTCCTTTTCCCTATGGCTCAAAATTTCAGGGAATGTTATTTTTTCTGATTTTACATTGATATCCGTAGCATGGCTAAGCAGTTGCAGGGCTTTACGGGCTATACCCGGGCTTAAAGGTGCGCCTTTTAATTCCAGCACGTTCAATACAGCATCTTTTAAAGAGTCAGCGCTTTCATGTTTGAGCAAGTATCCCGATGCGCCTGCTTTAATGGCTTCAAATATTTTATCATCATCATCATAAGCGCTAAGTACTATAAAATAAATTTGCGGATAAAGGATTTTGCCTGCTGCAATAGTTTGGATGCCGTTTAAACCTGGCATTTCAATATCCATAAAAATGACCTGAGGTAAAATGTTTGCCGGCATGCCTTTTAACTCTTTCAGGCAATCATTTCCATTATTTGCAATAAAAATAATTTTCCAATCAGCATGTTCCTGCACTTTTTGTAAAAAAGTACTCCTGTTTACTGCATTGTCTTCTACCAATGCAATTCGTATCAAATTATCTTCATGCATACTGTAAAATTGAACCTAATTTTTTTTAAAAGCAATACTTAAAATAATGTAGTGAATGCCGTTTTTTAATTAAAATCTAATTGATGTTGTTTGAAACACTAAAAGTTGTTCCTCCCGTTTGGTCATTTGCCCAACTCACCTTCCAACCCGCTTCATCGCTCCGATTTTGAATATTTTTTAACCCATTACCTTGAATCGGGCTCATTCCGGTGAAGGTTATTCCCTTTCCATCATCCTGAACCGAAATACTCCAGGTGTCATTCCCTGAAAAATGAATTATCACATTTGAACATTCACTATGCCGCAATGCGTTATTGACGGCTTCCTGTAATATCCTGAATAAATGCAAAGCATTCGCAGGTGAAAATTGCGCATCCTTTAAAATAGATTCATTCACTGATATTTTAATTCGGGGATAATTGAGTTGAATTTTATGCAGGAAAACTTTAAACCGGTCGCTTACTGCTGTTAATGATATTGCTTCTTTGTTGAGCGCCCAAATTGTATCATTCAATTGATTGATTATAGCCTGTGAATTATCTTTCAATTGTCTCAATGATATTGTATGTCTTTGTTCAGGTAAAGAATTTTCTTGTTCATCTGCATTTTTTATGTTAGCAACATTTGCTGCAATAGCAGCTGCATAAGCGCCAAGGTTGTCATGCAGGTCACGGCTAATCCTCCTTCGTTCCTGCTGAATATATTGCTGTAATTCAAACTCCCTTAATTTTTTCTGGTACTTGCGTTTCAAAATTTGTTGAACGAAAAGAATGATGAACCCAGCAAAAGCTACAAGCATGATAAGTTTGAACCACCATGTTTGCCAC
>CAYXHX010000253.1:0-4178 GCA_964464835.1 uncultured Chitinophagaceae bacterium
AAATCCAGGCCACCTCGTGTATCCGCACGATCACTTGCATAATAAGCTGTGACACCATCAGAAGCAACAAATAAGCTTCCTTCATTTTCAATAGTATTGATTGGGTAACCTAAATTTTGGGGCTTTCCCCAGGCGCCATTTTCGGTTTTATGCATCACATAAATATCCGTGCCACCATAACCCGGCAACCCATTCGAAGTGAAATATAATGTTTGATTATCCGCATGAATAAATGGCGCTAACTCGTCGCCAGCTGTATTAACCGTGTTCCCCATATTTTCAGCTTTTGTCCAGGAGCCATTTGATTTTCGATGGCTTATATAAAGGTCTTTGCCGCCAAATCCTCCGGGTTTATTGCTGCTAAAATATAAGGTGTTTTTATCCGGGCTGAGGCTTGGTGAGCTTTCCCAGAAATCTGTATTGATATTCGGCCCGAGATTGATGGGATCACTCCACCCTGTAGGTGTATTATAAGAAATGTATAAATCAAAATCACCGAAACCCAATTGATTTCCAAAATTTCCTGCAAAAATCAGCCATTCCCCATCCTGCGAAATATTGATACCACCTTTGGATGGTTGTTCATTTAATGAACCTTGGATGAGTTCTGATTTTTTAAAACCATTATTTGAAATTCCACTTTCCATAAAGTCTTCACGTATTCCATTACCTCGGCGCGTAAATACAAGTAAACTATCATCAATTGTGAAAGATGGATAGTATTCAGAATAAACAGAATTTACATTATCACCCAAATTTTCAGGAGAAAATTGGTATTGATCCTGGTGGGACTTTGTAAAGTCAATTGCAAACTGGTAAGCAGCTTGCCGGTACTGCCCGCTTTTAATACTTTTTTCACCAAGATTGGGAATTTGCAAAAATTCATTGGCCATTTTCAATGCTTCTGCAAACTTTCCCATTCCTGCCAAATTGATGGAGTAAGGGAGTTTATAATATTTAAAATAAGAAGTATCTTTTTGTTGAGCAGTGGCATACATATCCACACTTTTGGAATAATTTTTTAATTCTCCGTAAACGCCTGCTAAAGACAAATATGCATCCACATAATTTTTATCCAAATCAATTGCTTTTAAAAGTAATGGCTCCGCATTTTTTACTTCTCCATATTGCAATTCTTCCATGGCTTTATTATAAACTTCAATAGCTTTCTTATTTATTTTTTCGGGATCGTAAACCTGTGAAAAAATAGATGTTGAAATGAATAAAATACCAATAAAAATTGCCAGCTTTTTGATGAGAAACATTTGTAAAAAAAATTGTTGTGAATGGAAAGATAGGCATTAATGAAAAAAGGAGATGCTAAATTTTGCAACAATAATTTTACTAAAATATTTACGGCACTTGTAAATATTTATGCAATTGGATACTCAATGCCCATTGTGGATTTTCTTTGATATAATCTATGATGCCAGGCAACATTTTTTTTTCTTTATTCCATTCAGGCTGTAGAAATAATTTGCAATTTTTGCTGACTTTTTTTTCAAAGGATTCAGCCCATAAAAAATCATGTTGATTGTAAATAATAATTTTCAATTCATGTGCCAAAGCCAAATTTTGCATGATTGGTGGCTTGAATTTTTTAGGTGAAATGCAGATCCAGTCAAGGTTTCCGGAAATAGGGTAAGCGCCCGAAGTTTCCAAATGGGTTTGAAAATTTGCCTTCTGCAAGCCTGATGTCAGTGCGGTTAAATCCTGCATGCATGGCTCGCCACCTGTAATGACAGCAAGGCCGGTTGGAAAATTTTTAGCGCCGGAAATAATATCATCAACGTGTTGCAAGGCATGTACATTTTTATCCCAACTTTCTTTAACATCACACCAATTGCATCCAACATCACAACCTGCAAGCCGTATAAAATATGCTGCTTTACCCTGGTGAAAACCTTCTCCCTGGATTGTATAGAAAGTTTCCATTACAGGAAGTATGTTGGTTTTATTATCAGTATGAATCTTTTTTAAAACCATAGTTAATTTTCTTTTAACCGGTTGCGATATGCCATCATCGTGTTTTTCAATAAACCTGTGATGGTCATTAAGCCAACACCACCGGGGACAGGTGTAATGGCCATACATTTTTCGGAAACATCTTCAAAGTCAACATCGCCTTGCAACCGGTAACCATTTTTTTTACTGGAATCCATGATCCTGGTGATGCCAACATCAATCACTACGGCGCCTTCTTTAACCATGCCTGCTTTCACGAAACCGGGTTTGCCCAAAGCTGCAACAATGATATCTGCGCCAAGGCAAATTTCTTCAAGATTTTTTGTTTGTGAATGGCAAAGCGTTACAGTACTATTTCCATAAGGTATATTACTACTTAATAAAATACTCATTGGCCGGCCTACGATATTACTCCTGCCAATTACAACAGCATTTTTCCCTTTTGTTTCTATATTATAAAATTCCAGCAAAAGCATGATGCCATAAGGCGTTGCGGAAATGAAAGATGGAATTCCCTGGACGAGTTTCCCCATATTCAACGGGTGAAAACCATCCACATCTTTTTCTGGATGAATGGCCTCAATTATCTTTTGTTCGTTGATATGTTTTGGTAGAGGCAATTGTACCAAAATGCCATCAATTGTATCATTATCATTTAATGCCTTAAGTTGTTGCAATAAATCATTTTCTGAGATACTTTCTTCAAGCCTCAGCAATGTAGATTGAAACCCGGTTTCCGCACAGTTTTTTACTTTACTATTAATATAGGTTTCACTGGCGCCATCATTGCCCACCAAAATGGCGGCAAGATGCGGCGGTCTTTTTCCCTCTTCCAATAAAATATTTACTTCATTTTTCAAGCGCTCTTTGTAATTCAAAGATGCTTTTTTACCATCGAGTAATAACATGCGGCCAAAGGTAAGCGGGATGCTGTAATCTGTCATTTTTGTGTAAGAATAATTTTTTATTCACATTTTTCTATATTTCTTTTCAGAAGATTTTAGCATTTAAAATAATTTGAGTTCAGGGTATTTGAAAATATATTTTTAAATATTTGCTTTAATAATCAATAAGTTATGTATGAATTTTAAAAAATTTTAACAGCACAGGCAACGAAAGATTAAAGGAAATTGTCTTTTTAGGGTGAATGGGGAATTAACATCACGTTGATTTTATTTTAACGGTATGTTCATATTCCCTACATTTGTCCGCAAATTTTAAAAACTATAGTCACATGAGAAAACTTGTAGTATTATTTTCTGTGCTGATGCTTACCTTTTGGGTAGGTTATGCGCAGGCCCAAACTACTTCCGGTAAAGTTACCGATGAACAGGGGCAAGCCATCCCATTCGCTTCAATAAAAGTGAAGAATGGCAAAACCGGGGTATCTGCCGATGCCAACGGTACATTTTTAATTAAGGCAGCCAATGGTACTGTTCTTACAGTTAGTTCTGTAGGTTATCAGCCAAAAGATGTAGTTGCTGATGAAAGTGGCAAACTGGTAGTACAGCTTGCTAAAGCCACAGACGGTTCTCTGTCTGAGGTAATTGTAACAACAGCTTTCGGTGTAAAACAAGAGCAAAGAACAACACCATTTAGCGCTCAGGTTATTAAATCTGATGCGTTGAACATCATTCCACAGAACAACCTGAATAATGCATTGGTTGGGAAAGTGGCAGGTGTACAGTTTCGCAGCCAGTCAGGCACGAAATTGAATAGCCAGTCTTTTGCCCGTATTCGTGGTGGACTTGCTTTAAGTGGAGATGTTGGTCCAATTTATGTTGTAAATGGTACAATCATCGGTAATTCCTATGATATTGACCCGGACAACGTTGAATCTATCACAATCTTAAAAGGTGCAAATGCTACGGCTTTATTTGGTGGCGCTGCTTCTAACGGTGCTATTGTATTAACTACCAAAAAAGCTGCAACCGGTATGCAAACTATTACAGTTAGCCAGGGAGTAACTTTTGACCGTGTAAGCCGCTTACCTAAATTGCAGAATGTATTTGCAGGTGGTGGTGTTGACCATCTTACAGTATATAATTGGAAAGAAGGCGATCCTGAAGAATGGAAAGCGCTTGATGGAAAAGCTTTTCCTGACTATACAGATGATGCAAGCTGGGGCCCAAGAATGATGGGACAGGAATATATTCCATGGTACGCATTCGTTCCTAATACGCCTTACTCTTATAAAACTGCTTCATTCACAC
>CAYXHX010000254.1:0-4164 GCA_964464835.1 uncultured Chitinophagaceae bacterium
AATATTGATGGCGCAGATAGCCTGATTAATAATGAAGGCGGTATGGAAAGATGGCGATACAACAGGAACCTGAGTTTTCATTCATTTGTGTATGAGGGTTATGGCACATTTGATTTTTATCCCATGACTTTTTTTGACAGGACTACCGGCATTTACCAGGTAGCGCCTTTTCTGAGTGGAGGAATTGGGGTGTTGCATTTCAATCCGAAAACGATGTTGAACGGGGAAGAAATTGAATTGGCGCCTTTGCATCTTGAGGGGCAGGGCTTCCCGGAATATACACAACGTAAACCCTATTCGCTGGTGCAATTTTATATACCGCTTGCAATAGGCGTAAAATATTTTGTCAATAATAAATATGCAGTATCAGCAGGCATTCGCATCCGGCAAACATTTACTGACTATATGGATGATATCAGTACTACGTATATTGATCCGTCATTGTTTGATAAATACCTGACGCCTGAAGAAGCAATTCTTGCAAAACAATTGTATTCACGCAGCCTTCAACCCTGGAAAGTAAAACCAAATATTGAGAAGGCACATATCAAGGATAAAGATGGTTACGTGGATGTGTTTTTAACCTTTAGTATGCGTATCGGAAGTAATACATTATTTAAGGTTGGGGTGTTCTAAAAATATGCAAATCATTTCTGTAAAACTTTGAATTCTTCTTCTAAATATTTTGCCGTAGCATTATTTTTTTCTTTAATTAAATTTTCAGGTGTGCCTTCAAATAAAATATATCCACCGGCATGCCCTCCTTCCGGGCCTAAATCAATAATGTGATCTGCTACTTTAATTACATCTAAATTGTGTTCAATCACGAGAACTGAATTACCGCGATCCGCCAATTTATTTAATACATCCAATAAATGCTGAATGTCCTGGAAATGCAATCCTGTAGTGGGTTCATCCAGAATATAAAAAGTTTTCCCGGTATCTTTTTTGGCAAGTTCAGTAGCGAGCTTCACACGCTGTGCTTCGCCCCCACTCAACGTTACAGAAGATTGGCCCAAAGTAATATACCCAAGCCCCACATCTTTTAAGACTTTAATTTTCCGGTATAAAAAAGGTACTGCCTGGAAAAAATCTGTGGCCTCATCTACGGTCATTTCCAATACATCACTAATGGATTTTCCCTTATACCTGATTTCTAATGTTTCCCTGTTATATCTTTTACCATTGCATTTATCGCAATGCACATATACATCCGGCAAAAAATTCATTTCAATCACGCGCATGCCGCCGCCTTCGCACCTGTCACATCTCCCGCTTTTTACATTGAATGAAAAACGGCCCGGTTTGTATCCCCTGATTTTTGCTTCGGGTACCGAAGAAAAAAGCATTCTTATTTCTGTAAAAAAACCGCAATACGTTGCGGGGTTGCTTCTTGGTGTGCGCCCGATGGGTGATTGATCTATTTCAATTACTTTATCAATATTTTCCAGGCCTTTAATGGAAGTAAATTCGAGTGGGACTGCTTTGGAGTTATATGCATGTTTGGCAAGTAAGGGATACAATGTTTCATTGATCAATGTGGATTTACCACTTCCACTTACACCACTCACTACAATAAATTTTCCCAATGGAAATTTCACGGAAACATTTTTCAAATTATTTCCTTTGGCGCCTTTTAATTCTATAAACTTCCCCGTGCCCTTTCTTCTTTCCTTCGGAATATCAATATTTTTTTTCCCGGAAATATACATGGCTGTTTCAGAATTGGAAAGCAATACTTCACCCGGAGTACCGGTTGCAACAATATTGCCGCCATGTACGCCGGCTTTCGGGCCAATATCAATCAGATAATCTGATGCCAACATAATATCTTTATCATGCTCCACAACTAAAACACTGTTGCCAATATCGCGCAGGTTTTTTAAGGATTTTATCAGGCGATGATTATCCCGCTGATGCAAACCAATAGATGGTTCATCCAAAATATAGGTGATGCCCTGTAACTGTGATCCAATCTGTGTTGCAAGCCGTATGCGCTGAGATTCTCCACCGCTTAAAGTACGCGAAGGCCTGTTTAGTGACAAATAGGTAAGGCCCACATCATGAAGAAAAATCAATCGTTCCCTGATTTCTTTGATGATATCTTTTGCAATAATGTTTTGTTTGTCGGATAAATGTTTTTCAATATTTTCAAACCAACTCAATAAATGGTCGAGGTTCATGTCACTTAATTCGGCAATATTTTTTTCATTTACTTTAAACCAACGGCTTTCTAATTTCAACCTGGTGCCATTGCATTCCGGGCAGGTTTTCAAGTCCATAAATTTTTCTACCCATTGCCGCATATTTTCTGTGCTGTCAGATGCTGTAAACCATCTCTTCAATTTTGGTATGAGGCCTTCAAATTTATCTTCATCTTTTGACACTGTTTCTTCAAAATCTTCATCCAAATGATCTGCACCGGCTTCATTTCCATACAGTAATTTATTCAATACATTCTCTGCTAAATCTTTAATCGGCTTATGTAAATTGATTTTATTTTTTTTGGCAAAATCAGACGCGATCCGGTACATATAAGCTTCCCTTTCTTCACCGAGTGGAATGATGCCACCTTCACTAATACTTTTTTTACGATCAGGAATGATGGCATCGAGGCTTACTGAATATACAGAGCCAATGCCTTTGCAAACAGGGCATGCACCATACGGAGAATTGAATGAAAATGAATTAGGCGATGGCGTTTCATAACTGATGCCCGTATCCGCGCACATTAATTGTTTGGAATACGAAATCAAAGTATCTGTGGGAGAATTTTTTTTATCGCCGGATTGATGCAATAATAAAAACATTAAATCCTTTCCCATCTGTAAACTTTTTTCTACAGACTGATTCAAACGGCTTTTCATTTTTTCATCCACCGGCAGCCTGTCTATCACTACTTCTATGTCGTGCACTTTATACCTGTCCACCTGCATGCCGGCTTTCAGGTCGAGGACTTCACCATCTATGCGCACTTTTAAAAAACCTTTCTTGCGAATGTCTTCAAAGAGTTCACGGTAATGACCTTTACGGCCACGCACCAAAGGTGCAAGCAGCGTAATTTTTTCGCCATTGCATTTTGTGAAAATATCAGCAACAATTTCTGCTTCATTGAACTGCACCATTTTTTTTCCTGTATGATAACTGTATGCTTCCCCAATTCGTGCAAACAACAATCGCAGGAAGTCATAAATTTCAGTAACGGTACCAACAGTAGAACGAGGGTTTTTATTCGTGGTTTTTTGTTCTATGGAAATGACGGGGCTGAGGCCTGTAATTTCATCCACATCGGGCCTTTCCATATCGCCCATAAATTGGCGTGCATAGGCGCTGAAACTTTCCATATACCGGCGTTGCCCTTCATTATAGATTGTGTCGAATGCAAGTGAAGATTTACCGCTGCCACTAACGCCTGTAAAAACAACTAATTTATTTTTGGGTATGACAATGTCAAAATTTTTCAGGTTATGCTCTCTTGCGCCAAACACTTCAAGCGTTTCTTCATCCGCATCCATATTATTTTCCTGTACTGTTTCTTTACCCATATAATTTTTGAGAAAGCAAATTTAGGAAAATTGAATGTCAAAATTTTATTAAGAAACGCTGAATCATAACGAATTACATCCCGATAACCATCGCGATGTAATTCGTTATTCCATTCATTATCCATTCACACCGCCGCGGACAGATCTTTACTTCTTTCGCCCTTATTGAGCTGATGAACAACGGAGGCTTCAACTTTTGTTCCCTGATGATATGCGATGTGATTCATTTTTTTTGCGAGCAACCTTTGGATTTGCTTTTTTATTTTCAAAAAAAATGAAACCGGAAAAGTGCTATTAATTATGAATTATAAATGATGTCCGCCACGGCTGAATGAATTTTTTGAAGTCGAAAAAATAAGTAACTAATTTCTTTTCATTCACCATTAACAATTATCAATTATTCTTTCACCATTCTCAGTTTCGTTACTTTCCCATTCTGTTCAACAAGAATAAAATAACTTCCCTGCGCTAATGCTCTTATCGAAAGTGTTGCGATACTTGTGTTAGAAAAATTAAACTTACTTATTTCCCTTCCATTCATATCCGTAATTTTTAGTACAGCCATTGCATTTTTATCCAGGCCTTTTATGGTGACTGTATTTTTTGCAGGGTTGGGATA
>CAYXHX010000255.1:0-277 GCA_964464835.1 uncultured Chitinophagaceae bacterium
CATCACTCACTGTGCCATCTAAAATTTTCTTTCCCAGATTGATCAGTACAATATGGTCGCAAATTTCTTCCACCTGTTCCATCCGGTGGGTACTGAATATAATTGTACTGCCTTTTTTTGCCAAATCATATATCTGGTCTTTGATCAGGTTGGCATTGATTGGGTCAAGGCCGCTGAATGGTTCATCCAGTATAATTAATTTGGGTTCATGAAGGACTGTTGTAACAAATTGTAACTTTTGCCCCATCCCCTTACTCAGGTCTTCCACTTTTTTGTT
>CAYXHX010000255.1:287-1657 GCA_964464835.1 uncultured Chitinophagaceae bacterium
AGCCGGGCAAACCAATACTTCACTTTTTCCATGGCATCACTTCTGGATAAACCTTTTAATTGTGCGAGGTATAAAGCCTGTTCGCCAATTTTCATTTTTTTATACAACCCCCTTTCTTCGGGCATATAGCCGATTTTAATGATATCTCTTTGAGGATTAAATGGTTGGCCTTCAAATAAAATATTTCCTTCATCGCAATAAAAAATACCGGTAATCATGCGCAGTAGCGTGGTTTTTCCGGCGCCATTCGGGCCCAATAAACCAAAAATACTACCGGGCTCAATGGAGAAACTAATATCATCCACCGCCTTTTGTGTAGCGTAGTATTTTTTTAAGTGTTGCAATTCTAATAAAGCCATAGCATAAAAATTGAGGGCACAAATGTAATTGTGTTTGATTACTTAAATGGAAAAGAAAATCTAAAGTTTTCCCGGGATAAACCCGAAATTTTTTTCATTGTGTTGCAATGGCAGTGGCAATTCTTTCTCCATCCATTGCAGCGCTAACAATTCCACCTGCATAACCGGCGCCTTCTCCGCAAGGAAACAGATTTTTGATTTGTGGATGATGTAATTTCTCTGTATCTCGTGGAATACGCACCGGGGATGAGGTGCGGCTTTCAGTTGCAACCACAATGGCTTCGTTGGTATAAAACCCATTTCCCTTTTTACCCCCCATTTCTTTACCAAAAACCTTCAATGCTTCTTGTAAAGATGTATGAATAAAAGGTGGCAATACATTTTTTAAATCTGTTTGTTGTACACCCGGTACATAACTACAGCGAGGAAGATCCTGCGAAAATGAATTGGTACAAAAATCAACCAGCCTTTGTGCAGGCGCTACAAAATTGCCGCCACCGGCATGATATGCTTTTTCTTCAATGAGTTGTTGAAAATATAAAAGCAGCAAAGGATCATTTTCACCAGTGGCCAATTTTTGTAATTGATTTTTTTTTGCCCATCTTACTACGTCAGCAATTTTTACTTCTGCAACAAGGCCACTGTTTGCAAAAGGGTTATTTCTTTTACTCGGGCTCCAGCCATTGACCACTAATTGTTGCGGGTGTGTTGAAGCAGGTGCAATAATTCCTCCGGGGCACATACAAAAACTAAAGACTCCCCGGTTTTGCACTTGTGTTGACAGGCTGAAAGAGGCTGGCGGCAAAAATTCACCCCGATAATCACAATGGTATTGAATGGCATCAATAATTGATTGAGGATGCTCTATTCGAACCCCCAGTGCGAAAGGTTTTGATTCTAATTGCAGCTTATTTTTTTGCAACAATAAAAAAATATCTTTTGCAGAATGTCCCGTGGCGAGAACCAGGTTTTTTACTTCCATTTTTTCACCGGAAGCCATCTCAATTTTTT
>CAYXHX010000255.1:1667-4159 GCA_964464835.1 uncultured Chitinophagaceae bacterium
TTTTTGAATGAAATTATCTTTTATTTTCAACCCGGATAACTTTTTTTCAAAATGAATTTCGCCACCACATTCAATGATAAAATTCCGCATGGCCGAAATGATACCGGGCAATTTATTTGTACCAATATGCGGATGTGCATCCCATAAAATATTTTCCGGCGCGCCAAAATGAACCAGGATATGAAGGATGCGATGAATATCGCCGCGTTTATTACTTCGTGTATATAATTTACCATCACTGTATGTACCTGCGCCGCCTTCACCAAAACAATAATTGCTTTCAGCATTCAGGATTCCATTTTTATTGAGAAGCGCAAGGTCCCTTCGTCTTTCTTTTACACGTTTTCCTCTTTCAAAAATGATTGGTTTTATTCCAAGTTCTATTAACCGTAAAGCAGTGAATAATCCTGCGGGCCCCGCACCTATAATGCAAACACTTTTTTTTGCATGTTCCACATTTTTCCACGAAAAATTTATCAGTGGCCTTGCAATAAAAGATTCATTCATGAAAGCATGCACATGCAATTGAATGCGTGGATTTTTACTTCTTGCATCAATTGATTTTTTAAGAATATAAAAGCCGGTAACAGCATCGAAGGGAATGCCGGATTGCCTGCCTATGGTTTCTTTTATGAAGGCATCATTATTTGCTTCCTGCGGGCTGAGAATAAGATGAATTTTTTGTTGCATGAAATTACATTTTCAAGCGGCTAAAATTGTTTGACATTTTTTTATTTCCATACATTGCAGTTGCTTGAAACCTTTATGGGGAAAGCATTCCAGGCTGAATAATATGGCAGAATAAATCCGGATTGGCAAATAAATGCTTTTTCCCACGATCAATAAATTTTATTTTTAGCATACAAAATAATAAAATGGCGTGGATTTCAATATCCCTTAATTTAAACTTTCAACTTTTCCAAATATTTATTTTTAAAATTTATGGCAAAAATTTAATGTGTAGAAATTTTTCACCAATTGTATTGTATATCAATAGCATAAAAAAAAGAAACACCTTTTTAAGAGAAATGTGCATAAGAATCTCGCAGGAAAAGTCTAACTTGTAGGCTAAAAATAAAAAATGGAAATTAAAAAATTTTTTTTTCAACATAAAAATTTGATATTCGTTTTCTCATCAGGAAATTACAAATCAAAACTGTTTTTTTCTAATCATTTTAAAAAATAATATTATTAACCAAAATAAAATATCCAATATCAGCTATGACAAAAACTGCAGAATCTGTTTGGGCAAATTGTTTGAAAATAATCAAAGACATCGTAGAATGGCAACATTTTAAAACATGGTTCGAGCCAATACAACCTGTAGAATTAAACAACAACATCCTTTTAATACAAGTACCGAGTCAATTCTTTTTTGAATACCTGGAAGAACATTATATAACACTGCTTGCAAAAACTTTAAAACGTGAATTGGGAAAAGATGCACGCCTTGAATACCGCATCATGGTGGATAGTGGCAACAAAGGCCGAAGAGGAAGTATGGATGTTCCCGGAGGTGAAGCAAGATATTACAGCCATAATGAAATGGAATTTCCATTGGTGATTAATAATCCTGTTAAAAATCCTTTTGTTATTCCCGGTTTGAAAAAAATGCAGATTGATCCGCAATTGAAAGGCTCCTATACTTTTGATCTTTTTATTGAAGGCGATTGCAACCGCGTAGCAAGAAGAGCAGGGAAAACAGTTGCCGAAAAGCCTGGAGCAAATTCATTTAATCCATTGGTGATTTATGGTGGCACGGGTTTAGGAAAAACGCATATTGTACAAGCGATTGGGAATGAAGTAAAAAGAATTTTACCGCAAAAGGTTGTATTATATGTAAGCAGTGAAAAATTTATCAATCAATTCCAGGATCATAGCCGCAATAATGCAATCAATGATTTTATTCATTTTTACCAGTTAATAGATGTATTAATAATTGATGATGTACAATTTTTTGCAAAGGCTGAAAAAAGCCAGGATGCATTTTTTGCCATCTTCAATCATTTGCATCAAAGCGGGAAACAACTGATACTTACGTCCGATAAATCGCCCAAAGACCTCGATGGGATGCAGGAAAGATTGCTGAGCCGTTTTCGTTGGGGCTTAAGCGCAGATTTGCAAGTGCCCGCTTATGAAACGCGCATAGAGATACTTGAAAGGAAAATGAAAAATGATGGCCTTGAAATGCCACCAGAAGTAGTAAAGTACGTGGCTTATAATATTAGTACCAATGTCCGCGAACTTGAAGGCGCATTAATTTCATTACTCGCTCAGTCATCTCTGAATAAACGGGAAATTGATTTGGAACTTGCCAAAAAAGTTTTAAGAAATTTTATACGCACAAGTTCCAAGGAAATTACGATTGATACGATTCAAAAAATGGTCTGCGAATTTTTTGATGTGCCTTATGACAGATTGTTGCACAAAACCCGCAAAAGAGAGATTGTACAAGCGCGGCAAATAAGTATGTATTTGGCAAAAAGCTTTAC
>CAYXHX010000256.1:0-4153 GCA_964464835.1 uncultured Chitinophagaceae bacterium
CATGGCCCTCAACCGGGCGCTGTTGAAAAAAGTATTGGCGCAAAAGAAACCAATGAGTTGGCAGTAATGGTGGATACATTTCATCCTTTACAGTTAACTGTGGAAGCTTTGGAAATTGAAAATCCCAATTATGTGATGAGTTGGGCAGAATAATTTTTTTTATAAAAAAAAATTATGTACTAATTTGGCAAACATTATTCATACAAAATTTAAAAAAATATGATTCCAATCCATGAATTAAAACAAGGTGATTATGTAATCACAGATTTTGGTGGGGTAAAACGTGCCGGTGCCGTTCTACGTGTAAACCCTGATGAAAAACAAGCAATGGTAGAAACGGAGGTGCAGGAATTTTGGTATGAAGAAGATCAGCTGTTTGGTATTCCGCTTGATGATGCACAGATGCTGGCATTAAATTTTATTAAGCAAGTACAGGATGATGGAAGCATAAAATATATGAAAGGCTCATTCCGTATGGTGTTGCCAAAAGAAGGTGATTTTAAAGAGTTCGATATCTGGTATCGCGAAGATTTCAGGCACCACCCAGATATTCAATATGTGCATCAATTACAAAATCATTATTTACAAATGACAAAGATTCATCTCACGGATGAAGAGATGGCAAAAAATTAATTGATAATATTTATAAAAAACCGGGCTTTGATTACCCGGTTTTTTTTCTCCAAAAAATGAAATCCTTTATCGGATCGTATTGTTTAATTTTGTAGCATAATTTTTCAATAAAATTGAAGAAGATGGATATACAGGAATCCCGTGACTTGCGGCTTGCCGTTTTAATAGATGCAGACAATGTGCCTTATTCCAATATCCGCGAAATGCTCGAAGAGATTGCGAAATATGGTACACCTACATTTAAACGTATCTATGCCGATTGGACCAAGCCCACAGTTTCTGGCTGGAAAAATGTATTGCTCGAACATTCAATTACCCCTATCCACCAATACAGTTATACTTCGGGGAAAAATGCAACTGATTCTTCAATGATCATTGATGCAATGGATATTTTATATACCGGCCGGGTAGATGGTTTTTGTATTGTATCGAGCGATAGTGATTTTACACGGTTGGCTACAAGGTTGCGAGAAGCTGGCATGAAAGTATTTGGGATGGGAGAAAAGAAAACACCAAATGCATTTATTTCTGCCTGTGATAAATTTATTTATATCGAAATATTACGCAATCATGATGAAGACGATAAAGCCACTAATAAAGTGATTAAAAACAAACCCGGATTACATAAAAAATCAGTCAGTGAAAAAGAAACCGTGCGGACAGTCAATAAACAATTAATCAAATTAATTGCCGACAGCATCAATGATATTGCGGATGAAGATGGCTGGGCATTTTTAGGAGAAGTTGGTAACCTTGTTTTAAAAAAACAACCCGATTTTGATCCGCGTAATTATGGTTTTAAAAAACTGGCGCCTTTCATTAAAAGCATAAACCGCTTTGAATCAGATGAAAGAAATACCGGTAAAAAAAATGTCACCCATGTATTTATCCGAAATAAATAAATTTCATATCGGTTTGTTTTTTAAAACTTGTATACCAAGGCCGGGATTATTTGATATGGAAACCCGGCCATTTTCATATTGCAAGCCAGATGCATTTTCGCCATCTTGCAACAATGGCCCATCAATATCCGCGGCATAAATTTGCGGGAGGAAATGAGCTGCTGCTGCCGACCCAATTACCGATTCATTCATACTGCCTATCATCACTTTTAAATTGAGTCTTTTTGCATGTTGAACCATGCGCAACGCCGGTGTAATGCCACTGCATTTGGTCAGTTTAATATTGATGCCATGAAAATGATTTTCACATTTTTGTACATCTTCTTCCGTAACACAACTTTCATCTGCATATAAGGGCAATGAAGATTCTGCAAATAACTTTTTCATCTCCGTCCATGCTTCTTTAGGAAGCGGTTGTTCAACCAATTCCACCCCCAATGCTTTCAGGTGCGGGATTTTTTTACGTGCTTCAGCTAAAGTCCATCCACCATTTACATCCACGCGAAAACTTGCTTCTGTTTGTTTACGCAAAGCTGCAATGATTTCCAGGTCATGCTCATTTCCCAGTTTTATTTTATATATGGGCCAGGGTTTTTCTTTCACCTTGTGAATCATTTCTTCAATAGAAGCAAGTCCAATCGTATAATCTGTCCGAGGTATCTTTTTCCATTCTGTATTCCATATTTTATATAATGGCAGGCCTTTCATTTGCCCAAATAAATCCCATGCAGCCATATCCAATGCACATACAAGAAATGGGTTTTCGGGATACAAATGATGCAGGTAATGCCAGTATCTTGCGGGATCTATCAGCGCGAACTTTTCTACAAAATCCCTACGCCGTTCAAGGTCTTCAATCATTTTTTCTATGGAAATATTGTAGTAACTTATTTCGGGCGCTTCACCATACCCTGTGAATTGACCGAGTGTTAAACCCACAATCAGCGCACGCTGTGAATCCTTGCTTCTTCCCCCCGAAATAGTAAATGAATGCCTAAATGAAATTTCGCTTATAAAATATTCTAATTGCATGTGGCTTTTTTGATAAAGGTAGTTTCAAATAGTGATATCCAATTCAATTAGGGTAATTCAATTTCTCGTTTCAACCAACAATTTGTTGCAACAATATGAGGGAAAAAGATTTATAGTGCCTGGATACTATATTTGCCATTTATAGTATTCCAGTACTATATTTGCTATTTATAGTATTCCAGTACTATATTTGCCATTTATAGTATTCCAGTACTATATTTGTAAATACACGTGTTATGAAAAAACGAAGCGTTGAAGCTGTTGTTCTTACCGGGGATGTCGTATCGTCTGCAAGAATATCTATAGCCAGGAAAAAAAAATTGCGCCTGCACCTGGAAAAAACCTGCAACAGGTTGCAGCAACAATACCCGGATTTCCAATGGCAGCAATATCGCGGAGATAGCCTGCAGGCAATACTTATAAAGAACAGGAAATTTGCACTTTCGGTAGCATTACAATTGCAGTGCATGCTCATCTCAAATGATTTTCATATCCGGCTCGCATTGGGTATCGGCAATATCAGTTACCATGCAAAGGACATTATTACATCGGATGGCACGGCTTTTCAGCAATCCGGGCCAATGGTTGATAGCTTAAAACTATATGGCCGCCTCATTGGCATAAGTGCAGAAAATATTCCTTTTATGGAAGAATGGCAGGTGCATAATGAATCACTGAACTTTTTATTGCAAAAGTTAAGTGCACCACAAGCACAGGCATTGTATCTTTATCTGCAAAATAGTAAACAGGAACTCATCGCTGCCAAATTGAAAATTTCACAACCATCTGTGCATCAAAGATTGCAAGCCGCAGGTGCGCCTGTTTTTATGAGTATTTTAAAACGTTTTGAAAAATCTGTAGAAATCATTTAATACATTTATCCCATGCTTGTTCTCTATCAATGGTTGTTTGCACATTTGCTGGGTGATTTTGTTTTACAAACCAAAAAAATGGTGCTGCATAAACGCCGCCTGAAAGAAAAATCATGGGTGTTGTATATGCACTGTATATTACATGCCGGGCTAATCTATATTTTTTCACCTGACAAGACCAATTGGCTGATTCCTGCAATTGTTTTTTTTACACATTACTGGATTGACCTTTGGAAATTAAATCAAAAGAACAATGCACTCTATTTTATCATTGACCAAGCCATGCATATCATTGTATTGGTGGTACTTTGGTTGATTTATTACCAACCATCCGGATGGCTTCAATATATTATTCCTACAATTCTATCAGATAAACGTATATGGATCGTTGCTGCCGGGTATGTTATTATTATTTACCCGCTATCTTTTTTATTGGGATATGCCACTGCAAAATGGCGGGAACAGGTAGATACAGATTTTAGCCGTTCTGCCGTGAGTTTGAGTGAAGCTGGAAAATGGATTGGCATATTTGAGAGGATATTGGTTTTCACATTTGTTATCACAGCACATTATGAAGGCATTGGTTTTTTGATCGCTGCAAAATCAATATTAAGGTTTAGCGATCCAAAGGGAAGTATGGTAAGAAAAGAATCTGAATATATCCTTATAGGAACATTGATGAGTTTTGCATCTTCTATTTTAGTTGGGCTACTC
>CAYXHX010000257.1:0-4129 GCA_964464835.1 uncultured Chitinophagaceae bacterium
CTGCTGATAGATATAAGCACTTTTGGCAATTTCATTTTGCATAAAACCATTTTCAATGGCTTGCACACTTCCGCCCATATCATCTATTTTTTGAATCAACTCATATGCCTTTGATTTAATTTCAGCAGTAAGTGATTCTACAAAATAACTTCCGGCAAGCGGATCAGCGGTTTCCGGTACACCACTTTCATAGGCAACAATTTGTTGTGTACGCAAAGCAATACCTGCAGCAGTTTCAGTAGGAAGGCTCAACGCTTCATCAAAACCATTTGTATGCAGGCTTTGCGTACCGCCAAGTACTGCAGCTAAGGTTTGAATAGCTACTCGCGAAATATTATTCATGGGTTGCTGTGCTGTCAGTGTACTCCCGCCTGTTTGTGTATGAAAACGCATCATCATAGCTTTCGGGTCTGTTGCACCAAGTGATTGCATCATTTCGGCCCACATGGATCTTGCTGCACGGAATTTAGCTATCTCTTCAAATAAATTATTATGTGCATTATAAAAAAATGATAACCGTTTTCCAAATGTATTTATATCCAAACCTTTATTCAGTGCAGCCTTCACATAGGCTTTTCCGTTAGCCAAAGTAAAAGCAATTTCCTGTACCGCAGTACTACCGGCTTCCCGGATATGATAACCTGAAATGGATATTGTATTCCATTTAGGCAAATATTTTTCACACCATTCAAAAATATCTGTAATAATCCGCATAGATGCTTTTGGAGGATAAATGTAGGTGCCTCTTGCAGCATATTCTTTTAAAATATCATTTTGAATTGTACCGCGTAGTTGCATTAAATCAGCCCCCTGCTTTTTTGCCAATGCTACATAAAAAGCCAATAAAATAAATGCGGTGGAATTAATGGTCATGGAAGTAGAAATATCACGGAGTTGGATGTCTTTAAATAATTCTTCCATATCTTCCAGGCTATCTATGGCTACCCCTACTTTTCCCACTTCGCCTTCTGCCAGTGAATGATTGCTATCATAACCTATTTGTGTGGGCAGGTCAAAAGCTACGCTCAAACCCATCACTCCTTGTGCCAATAAATATTTATACCTTTTATTACTTTCTTCAGCAGTAGAAAATCCTGCATATTGCCGCATTGTCCATAAGCGGCCGCGATACATATCTTTTTGCACACCGCGGGTATACGGAAACTCACCCGGCAATTCTTTTTTAAATGATGATGGAATATCTTTTGATGTATATACAGGCTGAATGTTTATACCGCTATCTGTTTTTTTTTCATTCATAGATATTAAAATTTATGCCATCAAAGTTTTTTTCATTTCAAAATTCAACACCTCATTGACGACCTCATGCAGTGCGCCTTTTTTATTTTGCAAACAATATTCCAGTAGATTTTTATTCAGATCAAGGCCTGTAGCCTGAGGCGGTAATGTTTTCGCATATTGATTGATGATCAGTAAATTTTGTTCTTTAAGGTTTTTAACAGCCGACCATGCATCTGCACTCACATATAATTGCTGTGTTATATTATGCGAAAACTCTTCTTTAATATTCTGTGTAAGGATTACCTGCATCTCCATTACGGATACATCTGAGATGCTTACTCTCGATATGAGATTGGGTAATGCAATCCTATCCACGAGAATGGTTAACCTTTCATAAGCCTGCAATTGCATTTGCAAAGCAATATTATCGCCCTTGTGAATGACAGGTTGTTTTTTATTTTTAGAAAAAAGGCCGTATGCAATAAACAGGACAAAAATCAGTATCACTCCTGCAATCATGATAATGTTTAATGAATCCAATTGTTTTATTTTTTTGCAAAAATAGCTTGCAATTCCGGAATCAGCCAAACTGTGTTTTAACTTCATGCATACGCCTATTTGATGTAATTTTGCAATTCAAAATTTAATATCATGGATATTCAAACAGCAATACCGGTAAAGTTTTCCTCAAATGCAGTGGAAGAAATTAAGCGTTTAATGTCGCAGGATAATTTCAATAATGAAGATCAATTACGAATTGGCGTGAAAGGCGGAGGTTGCAGCGGTATGACATACATTCTTGAATTTGACTCAAAACAAGAAGCGGATATTGCATTTACTTTGGAAGGTATTCCATGCATTATGAATAAAGCACACGAAATATACCTCGATGGAATACAAATTGATTGGGAACCCGGCCTGAATAGCAGGGGTTTTGTTTTTATTAATCCCAATGCTTCAACTACTTGCGGTTGTGGTTCATCTTTCGGGGTATAATTATTTTTATCAATTATAGAAATCAACTACACATTTTTTTTCAAAAGATTATTTTAATGTTTAAACTAAAAATTATTATTGCAAGTACCCGGCCGGGAAGAAAGGGTATTCATGTAGCAGATTGGTTTGCAGAAGCAGTAAAAATGTATCCCGATTTTGAAACTGAAATATTGGACCTAGCAACTATCAATTTACCTTTTCTTGACGAGCCCAAACATCCACGCCTTCAGCAATATGAGCATGAACATACAAAAAGATGGTCAGCAAAAATCAGCGATGCCGATGCATTCATTTGTATCATCCCGGAATACAACTATGGTGCGCCGCCCACATTAATCAATGCAATTGATTTTGTGTATAAAGAATGGAATTATAAACCTATGGGAATTATTAGTTATGGTGGTATTTCAGGAGGCTTGCGTTCAGCGCAAATGTGTAAGCAGGTATTTTCAACTGTTAAAATGGTACCATTGATGGAAGGTGTGGCGCTACCATTTTTTGAAAAAAAAATAGATGAAAACGGAAAATTCATTGCTGATGACTTGATTGAACGGTCGGTAAAAAACATGATGACAGAATTATTGAAATGGACAAAAGGCCTGAAACACATGCGGGAAAATTGCTAAACAAATTTCAAAGACATTATCTTTGATATTGAAAATGAAAAAAGTTTTACTGCTCATATTAGCTTTCATGTATCTTACTACAAGCTCCGGTTCAAGTATTTATTTGCATCAATGTATGGGTAAATTTTCATCTATTGATTTTGGAAAACCCGAAAATGAGAATGACAAATGTGGTAAATGCGGCATGGAAAAAAACAAAGCCGGTGATTGCTGCCAGGATCATATCATTGTTTTGAAGGCTGCACAGGATCAGCAACAGCCTCAATCTCTTGTTTTCCAAATAAAACTTTTTCCTGTTTTTATTCCGTTTATATTTTCGGAGAATCAATTGGTAAATTTTAGCAAAGGGTTTAAACCATCTTTTTCATTCAGCAATTCTCATCGTCACAGCCCGCCTGATTTCCAGGCATTCTTTTGTTGCATCCTTATTTGATATTTTTTGCATTTTGAAAATACATATTGTTTCATAGAAACTATATGCCCTTTTTCAAAAAATTATTTTCTTAAATGATCAAGCATTTATGATTGATTACACTTTTCTAATTGTAAAAAATATTATCAATGAAACTAGATTTTACAGTAAAACACAAAAGGATATTTCTCCTTGTTGTTTTCTTTACATGCATTTTAATTACACAGCAAGCAAAATCGCAAAAAACTGATACCACCACATTTCATGTTTCGGGAGAATGTATCCAATGCAAACACCGCATTGAAAAAGCATTGAAAATGAAAGGTATTTCGTATGCGAATTGGGATATCCCTACAAAAATGCTTCAAGTGGTTTATGACTCCACAATTATTTCTTTTGCATCAATGAATCAAAAAATTGCAGATGCAGGCCATGATACAGAATTAAAGAAAGCAAAAGACGATGTGTACAAATCTTTGCCGGATTGCTGCTTATACAGAGATATTAAAAATGAAACAACAGGAAATTTCGATGCAAATATCCCGGCAAATTATATTCGTGGCGTAGTAATTTCGGAAGATAAAAAAGGAAATTTTTTTCCTCTCGAAGGCGCTGCAATCCTTTGGGAAGGCACGGCCCATGGAACAATAACAGATAAACATGGAATTTTTTCAATTTCGCCGGATGATGCTGTTACCAAATTAGTGATTACCTATACAGGCTTCCGGGCAGATACAGTAGATGTAAAAAATGCAACTGAATTACAAGTGATACTTGCGGAAAATGGCCAATTAAAGGCGGTTACTATTTCGGGTAAACCACGTTCATATATCAATACGTTTTCGCCGATTCG